>CAYVXS010000190.1:0-4872 GCA_964454885.1 uncultured Pirellulales bacterium | reverse complement strand
ATATGCACTTACAGGAGCACCCAAACCTGCCTGTATGGATGCCGCAGATGCCGATGATAACGGTATCGTCGATCTTAGTGATGCAACATTCATCCTCCACTACCTCAATGGCGGCCCAATAATACCTGAGCCTTTCCCCGATTGTGGGACCGATCCTACGAATGATAACTTGACATGCGAACAATATGATTACTGCCCGGGATGCGTAAATACAGATCAACGTTACACCAAGTGGCTACAGTTACCGGATGTAACCGAGAACGGTATCGCCATCCAGGTTGACAATAGTGATGGAACCATCCGTACAATCGCAGACGACTTCGAGTGTATAAACGAAAATCTACTAACAGACGTACATCTCTGGTGTTCCTGGGTAAATGACATAAGAGGTGTTATAAAGAAGATTCGCTTGAGCATTCATGCTGATGATCCTGTTGGTATTTCCGGATTTGATCCTAATAATCTATTTTCCAAACCGGCTCCCGAAGCTCTTTGGAAAATGGATTTTATGCAGGGCCAGTTCAAGGAATCCCTGTATCATACCGTACCCGAACCGGGTGAGTATTGGTGGAATCCTCCGTGGGTCTCAATTGGCGCAGACAGACAGATATGGCGCATAGATATTGACATTGATCCCAACATAGCGTTTCTGCAACACGGTTCTATAGATAATCCGCGAATCTATTGGTTGGTCGTTAGTGCCGAGACTCAGGATGGCGAGCTTGGCTGGAAAACCCGCCGCTGGCCGGATCATTTTATGGATGATGCGGTGATGGATGAGGGTTCGGAACTGCCGCGTATCTGGAAGGAATTGCGTTATCCAAATGGTCATCCCTATTATAGCACTGATAGTAATTCAATCGATATGGCCTTTTGCCTGACATATACAGAAGTTACCAACCAGCCGACTATTATGCCGGTCAATCCCACGCAATGCCCTGTCGCTGCAACACAATGTCCGACAGTGGCAACCCGATGCCCAATATCGAGAACTCAATGTCCCGTTGTGTCAACACAATGTCCTGCTATACAAACACAATGCGTGGCAATAACGATGTGCCCTCCGACTGAAACTACCTGCCCGGTCGCTCCAACAGAATGCCCAATAACTTTAACCGAATGTCCTGTATATGAAACACGGTGCCCACCTGTATCAACAAAATGCCCACCCGAGTCAACCCAATGCTACATAGAACAGACAGTCTGCCCGCTCGCTCCCACACAGTGCCCGATAACTTTAACCGAATGTCCCGTTAATGAAACGAGGTGCCCGGCTCAGCAAACAAAATGCCCACCAACAGAAACCGAATGCCAGGTTATAACAACAGTCTGTCCTCGTTCCTATACATATTGTCCACCGACGGATACCGAATGTACGATAGAGGAAACACGATGCCCGCCTGTGGACACGGAATGCCCGGTAGTGGAAACGCAGTGTCCTGAAATGGAAACATTTTGTCAGCTAATTACAATGTGTCCTCCGACGGAAACGTCATGTCCGGCCGTATATACAAAATGTCCTACGATTTCAACGCTATGTCCTGGATATGAGACCAGATGTCCCGTGTCTAATACGGAATGTCCTGTTTATGCAACACGATGCCCAATTGTAGTAACACAGTGTGGTAACGTACCGACTCAGTGCCCCATGGAAACCTCGTGTCCCATAGCATATACCAAGTGTCCGACAGAAGATACCGAATGCCCCTATATTAGCACGGAGTGCCCGGAATTACTTACCGAATGTCCAGTTACTGCGACTATTTGTTCGGGGGGAGATATATGTCCGATCACAATATCACCGGATTGCGGCTATGTCACTATAACGCCCGATTGCAGTATTGTTACTATTACACCGAATTGTGTTTTCGAACCATATAGTGCGCAAAGTTCTCTTGCCGAAAGAAAATGTCCGGTGGTTGAAACCACCTGCCCGACCGTTATTTCAGTCGATTTACAGGCGAATGCAAAGTAAAATATAGGAAACATCAGCATACTTTATAATATTAAATATGAATCCCCGGATCAATGATATGACCCGGGGATTCTTGTTCATTTATCCATATCTAATTCTTAATGAGTGAGAATTATTTAGCATAATAAGCTTTTTATCGACATAGAGAACGTGTTATTTTTCTTTTTGCCCGCAATACGACACAAGGGTATAATTTACAGAGTGAATCAAACTAATAAACAAGCAGTTGAGATACACCCGGCGGAAACCACGATAAATGCCGGATCGGTAATCGCGGTAATAGTCGGATTGGCGTGCGCATGGATAGCGGCAGGTTCAACGGGATTACTATCACATCCTTTACGGCGAATTTTAATGCTGGCGGCATTAGCCATTGTTATTTTAGCACAACGCCCATCTCCTTGGCTTAAAGGCAAAAAACTTATTGCCATGCTCGCAACGCTTGGCCTTGCCGTTTACATGATAGCTTCACCCCTGCAGGTTATCAATGTAATGAGCGTACCGCTTGTCTTGGCCGCCTTGTCGTTTACTTCTCATGGGAAGATAAAGAAAATACTGCTAAATACTTCTGTTGCTGTTACTATTTTTAGTCTTTACAGGATGGCCTGTACGAGCATTCCAGTGATCTGGACGCTTTCCGACCGGCTTGGTCGCGCCCTCGGAAATATCGGGGGATTTATAACACAGAAACCTGTTTACGCGGGAGCAACAATCGCCGGTCTCGATTTCCTCGTGCTAACAACAACTCTATGTATTCTATGGCTGGCCTCCAGTCCGAAGCCGAGAAAAGTAAGAGCAATATACACTTTCTCCGCAATTTCAGGCGGACATCTGTGTTATCTTATCATATTGTCACTCGTTCCTAATATACTTATGTTAGTTCCCGAACCCGCATTGCAGGCGGGCTGGACATGGGCAGCACTGTTTCATAAAGCAATACCCTGGAATCTTCCTGTTCTGGCTTTGATTATACATCTAACGATCATTACAGCTATGTTGAGATGGTATCAATGGCCTTGGGATAATTCCGAGAATATTGCAAACACCCCGATACGTATTGGGCGAATACAATATATATTATTACCCGCTACCCTAATTCTGGCCATTATCGTACCTGTTGTTCTTACGTTATTTCCAAGTAAATTATCCCTGCAGGGAAAGAAGATAGTTTTTTATGAGAAAGGATTTCTTAACTGGCTCAAACCCGAGCATGGCCAGTACGGCAGACTTTCAAGCGGCATGTATGGAATGCTCCCTGTCTATATCGAATCTCTGGGAGCAACGAGTCTTATCTCACCCGAATTATCATCCGAGGACCTTAGCGATGCCGATGTCCTGGTATTGCTCTTTCCCGACGAGCCGTGGGCCGAGGGCCAATTGGAACGAATATGGAAATTTGTGAGAGAAGGCGGTTCGCTTTTGGTAATGTCTGAGCACACCACACGTGATAACAACGGAAATAATCGATTCAACGAAGTACTGGAGCCGACGAATATCCGCGTCGAATTCGATTCGGCAACTTTTACCGTCGGCGGCTGGCTGCAGTCATACGATGCGATTGCACACCCGGCGACAATTGGTGTGTCGGATGAACGTAATCAATTCGGTGTTGTTATCGGTGCTTCTCTCGAAACAAAATGGCCAGCTCGCCCGATCCTGATTGGTCGCTGGGGCTGGTCGGATATGGGAGACCGTGGAAGCGGCCGGGCCATGATGGGTAACGGAGAATATGACTCCGGCGAGAAGCTCGACGATTTGATTCTTGCGGCCGAGCAACCGTTAGGCAAGGGGCGAGTCATTGCATTCGGCGATACATCAAGCCTGACGAACGGTATTAATGCCAGCTCGTATGTTTTCACTTCCCGCTTGTTCGGTTATCTGGCCGGTGACACTGGAAATGCTCACCCTTTTGTACGACAATTGCTTGGCATTTTAAGCTGTATCCTGCTCGCGATATTTCTTCTCTGGAATCCCGGCCAATGGAAAACCTATATAACGATATTATGTCTTTCGGGTTCGCTGATTGTTTCTAATAAGCTCAGTCAATGTGCCGGTGAAATTTTCCCGGACGGACGCTACAAAACGCCGAACAATCTGGCCTACGTCGATTCTTCCCATCTGGAAGCATATAGCCCCGAATCATGGCGTCCCGATGGTATAGGGGGACTTATGCTTACCCTTATGAGAAACGATTATTTTGCCCTTTCCCTTACTGAGTTTACAGCCGAGAGAATTAAAAAGGCCGATCTGTTAATATCGATTGCGCCTTCACAAGGTTTTTCCAAAAAGGAACAGGAATTGGTTAGGGATTTCGTAATAAACGGCGGGACTTTCATTATAATGGTGGGACTGGATCGCATATATTTGAGTCGTTCTCTGCTTTCATCACTTGGTTTTTCTATCGGCTCCCCCGAACAGAACTCACCGGAGCCTGCGGCATTGGGACATTTTAAGTCCCCCTACCTTAGTTCGGGGGGGCAACAGGTCTTTGTACGCTTCCATGCGGCCTGGCCTGTTTACTGTAACGATCCGAATGCCAGAATTATTGCATACGGGAAAAATGATACGCCGATCATCATTATTCGTCCGCTCGGTGCAGGTAAAGTTGTGGTTATCGGTGATACTTGTTTTGCGATGAACAAAAACCTGGAATGGGAAGGAGGACAACCGTTCGAAGGAATGCGGGAAAACGCGGATTTCTGGAGATGGTTTATCACACAATTGCGCGATCAGGAAATGTGGATACCCCCCGCTTTACAGGAATCTCAGACTGAATCTCAACAAAACAAAACTACAGAGGAAAATTCCGATCAGGAGGTGGTAAATTGAAACGGTCCTGGATTGGTCTTGCATTACTAAGTGCCTCGTGGCTTTTCGGTCTGAACTACTACCACGAT
>CAYVXS010000189.1:0-6312 GCA_964454885.1 uncultured Pirellulales bacterium | reverse complement strand
TTATAAAAGTGCAGCTTAATGAGAATGCCGAAGCCGACAAGTCGGATATCGAGGATATCACGAAAAAAACAAAAATACTGATGGGTGAAAGCTGCAAAGTTGAATTCGATTTCGTCGATGAAATCAGCAGGTCTGCAAGCGGCAAGTTCGTATATACTTTATGTATGGTCAAATGACAATCTCCACAAAATGGTTATGGAATGACTCTATTGCTGTAAATTCATAGATAATATCGCTATCTACAAAAAATGACCGATACAAATAAGAAACTGTTGAAACTATTCATTCGGATTGCAGTGACATCCGGGCTTCTTATATGGGTATTCCATCGCGTCGACCGTCGGCAGTTGGTTGAGGCCCTCAAAACCGCAAAATGGTATTTTCTTGTCGTCGTTTGGGTATTAATCACCACCATATACTGGATTGAATCTATAAAGCTGCGTCTTATCATGAAAAAGCAGAATTGTGCTGTTCATAACACTGTGATATTCCGGGCCAGTGCAATTGCCGCATTTTATAGTATGATTATGCCCGGGATGTTGAGTATGGGTATGAAATGGTATATCCTAAAAAAGAAAACCGGCAAAGGAACCAACGTATTGGCCGGCATGGCCTACAACCAGTTCTCGTCGATAGTGACTATGACAATATTCGCACTAATAGCGCTTATCGTTACTAATCCGGCCGCAATTGGTATGACGAATTCGAAGAGCGGTCAACTGTTACCGGTGTTCTGCAGCATTCTTCTGGTAGTGATAGTACTTTTTTGCCTGCTGTTATTAAACGGCCGGACAGGCGGTAAAATTATAAACACAATCGGTTATTTATTAAAACCTCTGCCTGAAAGTATCCGCCAAAAAGCCCGGCTAAGTCTTGAGCAGATTGCATTGTTTCAGGTCGTCGGCTGGCGGTTCCATCTTCTTATGGTATTGATAACCAGCGTCGGGATTTTAGCCGGAGGAACGGTGATGTATATGTTTGCCTCAAAAGCTGCTAACATAACTGTTCCGCTATCGGTTTTCGTATGGCTCTGGCCGGTAATATATATTTTGCAGAGAGTGCCCATATCGATTGCCAATCTCGGTGTAAGAGAGGCGACTTTAGCCGGCCTGTTGCCGATCTACGGGGTCGAGCCTTCGGGGGCGATTATGATGTCCATGATATTATTTTCCGCATTGGTTTTTATGGCGGTTATAGGCGCAGTTTTTAACTTTTGTGGATTTACGGCGGGAGTACGTTCGAATGAAACAGTTTGACAGTTCCCAACAGGATAAGTTTTGGGCCACACAGAAACCTCCTTACAAAGGGGATCTCGTATCGGAAGTTATTTTGTCGCTGGGCAGACGTTATATAGGGAAAGACGCCATTGATATCGGAGCAGGGAGCGGCGCCCTGATGAGAAGCTTCAGGCGAAAGTTCAAGGACGGCAAAAACATTGTCGGAGTGGATATTTCCCCGAAGGCCGAATATATCCAGCAGGGAGACTGCACGAATCTTCAGTTCGAGGACGGCTCGTTCGATACTTGCTTTGCCACCGATTTGATTGAGCATCTTAGTGACACCGACCTGGATAAATGCCTCAATGAAATCAACAGGATATTGAAACATAACGGCTACGGCATATTCAACACAATCAACAATGAAAATTTTCAAAAGGCCCTGGTGACCTGTCCCGAATGCGGATGCACGTTTCACAGAACGGGGCATTGCCAGGTTTTCGACGAAAACAGGATAAGAGATTTGTTTTCAAAAAAAGGTTTCCGTATTGTCAAGGTGCGAAAACTTAATCTCGGATACGTTTCGATGTTCAAGTTTTTTGCCTCTCTATTTTATCTGCTGCGTCTCGATAAGCTGTTCAAAGTCGAGCTTCTTACACGTGACATGTTTTTTGTGGCCCGTAAGGAAAAGGACTTGAAGTAACCCTACGAAGATATTTTGTGTACCTGGGATTCGTCCGAGGCAAATTCCGCTCCGCGTTTCAGGGCCGCAGTGTTTACCGGCAAAGTATTGTGATATCTTTCGGCAATCGTCTCAGGCAGGGCCTGTATGGCGATTTCTATATTCAGGCGGCCACACTTTCGGATGTATGCTCCGAGTGCCACCATATTGGAGGATTTTTTGTTTCCCAATTCGACGGCCAGCTCATCGGCTGGGATTGCAATGATTTCTATAGAATCGTCTAATTGCGGTGTTTCGTCGATCAAGGAGCTGTTCATAATGAGCAATCCGCCTTTTTTCAGTCGCGGGCCGAATTTATGCAGCGACGCCTTGTTCATTACAATCAGCGAATCGGGATTACCCACGACGGGACAGGCGATTTCGCTCTCTGATATGACCACCATGCAGTTGGCCGTGCCGCCTCTGACTTCTGCACCGTAGGAAGGCATATAAGTGACTTCTTTTCCTGAATTCATCGCCGTTTGGGCCAGCAGCTTACCGGCTAACATGATTCCCTGTCCCCCGAAGCCGGCAATAACAATCTCTTCGTAAAAACCGTTCTCGGTCATGTTCAGCCCTTCAATCGTCCCAGAGGGAAGACCTTTATCATTTCCTCTTCGATCCATTTCATTGCATTGGCCGGGCTCATTCGCCAATAGGTCGGACACGGCGAAAGAACTTCTACCAGCGACATACCCTCGGCTCCGTTGAGCTGCAGCTCGAATGCGTGCCTGATTGCTTTTTTTGTTTTCATCACACCCGCCGGGCCGCTAAGCGCGCAGCGTTCGATGTAGATTGTCCCGGGCAGTACCGCTAAAAGCTCCGAAACCTGCAGCGGAAATCCCTGCTCGGCGGAAGTTCTGCCGCGGGGTGTGGTCGCCGTCACCTGGTTAAGCATCGTTGTCGGGGCCATTTGTCCGCCGGTCATTCCATAAACGGCGTTATTGATAAAGATGACGGTTATCTGCTCACCCCGGTGCCCGGCGTGTAATATTTCACCGGCTCCGATGCTTGCCAGGTCGCCGTCGCCCTGATACGAGAAGATAATTTTATCCGGGTTGGTTCTTTTCATCCCCGTCGCGACGGCCGGCGCTCTGCCGTGCGCGACCTCAATCATATCGACATCAATGTAGTCGTATTCCAGAACGGCACATCCCACCGGTGCTATTCCGATAGTACGGTCGCGAATATCCAGCTCGTCGATGGTCTCGGCGAGCAGGCGGTGAGCGATGCCGTGCCCGCAACCGGGACAATAATGCGTCGGCACGTCTTTATATGTCGGTGTTCTCTTAAATACCGTTTTCATAATTCGATTTTATATACCGTGTTTTGTTGTTAGCTGCTTGATTTTATCCAGGATTTCGTCGATTGTAGGGACGCCGCCTCCCGGTCGGCCGTAGAATACGACCGGCGATTTACCGGCGACCGCCAGCTTGACGTCCTCGACCATCTGGCCCAAGCTTAACTCGACGGTCAAAAAGATACGAAGCTCGTCGGCGATTTTGCTGATTTGCTCGGTCGGGAACGGCCATAAAGTGATCGGGCGTATCCACCCGACCTTGATTCCCTCTTCTCTTGCCTTGGTAACAGCTCCCCGGACGATTCTCGCCGCGACACCGTATGCAACGACGACAATATCGGCATCATCGACTTCGTACTGTTCGCACAACACCTCGTTATTCTGTATCTGTTCGTATCTGGACTGCAGTTTGTAGTTAAGCTGTTCCAGCGCACCTTCTTTTAGCCATAACGATCGGACAATATTTTGCTGCCTTCCCTTTGCTCCGGTCAGCGCCCAGTCCTTCGGCGGAAGTTTTCGTCCCGGCTTTTTTTCGAGGACTATCGGTTCCATCATCTGACCTAAGATACCGTCCGCCAGAACGATAACAGGCATTTGATACTGGTCGGCCAAATCGAAGGCCAGTTGCATACAATCGACAAGCTCCTGTACGCTCGAAGGCCCCAACACGATGGTTCGATAGTCACCGTGTCCGCCGCCGCGGGTGGACTGAAAGTAATCGCCCTGTGACGGAGCAATATTACCCAGTCCCGGTCCGCCTCGCATAACATTAACAATGACCGACGGAAGTTCGGCTCCTGCAAGATAGCTGATTCCTTCCTGCATCAGACTGATACCGGGACTCGATGAGCTTGTCATGGTTCTTTTTCCGGTTGCCGAAGCTCCGAATACCATATTGATTGCGGCAAGCTCGCTTTCGCTCTGCACGAAGACCCGGCCTTCCTCCGGCATTCTTCTGGACATGTATGCAGTTACTTCGTTTTGGGGGGTAATGGGGTATCCGAAATAGGCGTCGCAACCGGCGATAATTGCCGCTTCGGCCAAGGCTTCGTTGCCGCACATCAGAATCCTTGTGTCGGCCTTTTTGGGAACCTGCTGTTTCTGAGCCGCATTTTTCTTTTTCATGGTATTTACCGCGGTGCTCACGTTTTCTCCTCGATCTGTTTGGGGTTACGGTTTTGCCCCGGTTCGATAATTATCTCGACTTTACCCGAATCGTCCTGGAGCACTTCAATTACGGCCTCGGGACATACTATGGCGCACATCGCGCAGCCCGTACAATCTGAATTGTCACATTCCGCGGGGAAGTAACCGTTTTTGTTGGATGTTTTGGAGATGATGATGCCGTTTTTCGGGCATACGGCCACGCATAATCCGCATCCTTTGCAACGTTCGGCATCGATAATAATCTTACCAGCCATTATTTCGTGTCTCTTATTAAATCCACCATTACGGGGATTTTGATTATAAAAAAAGAATTCTAATAATTTCTGTTGTGCCTGTAAAGTTAAAAGCATATTTGTCCGGGACAATTGTTTTGTAAGTCATTGCTGAAACTGCCCTTGTTGGCGGGGAAAATTATCGCCGGAGCTGTGTGGTATAGACCTTTGACTTTCCGGACCTCAAATATTATTGTTACATTGTCCAAAAGGTGGTACGAAACATTTTCAATCTTAAAGGATATAATTATGTCGATTCTATACTCTCGAATAAATAATCGTTCAGTAATATATATCGTTAGTACGGCGATAATTTTGTTCTGTGCGATACCTATTTTCGGCGGAAACAGCGAAGAAAAACCTGAGCTTCGCCAGGGGAGTTTCCATACCGAAGAGCAGGCGAAAGAAGAGCTTGCCCGGTTTGCTAAAAGCTATTCCAATCTTGAGCAGTGGAAAGCCAGGGCTGAGGGCATCCGCCAGGGAATCCTTCGCGGGGCGGAACTTTGGCCTTTGCCGAAGAAATGCCCGCTCAATCCTATTATTCACAGCAAGCGGCAGTTCGACGGCTACACGGTGGAAAATGCCGCGTTCGAGAGCCTGCCCGGCGTATTCGTTACCGGCAATCTGTATCGCCCGAGCCGGGGTAAGGGGCCGTTTGCCGCGGTGCTTTGCCCGCATGGCCATTTCAACAGGCCCGGCGACTACGGACGCTTTCGGCCCGATATGCAGAAACGTTGCGCGACGCTGGCCCGCATGGGGGCGGTCGTTTTTTCCTACGATATGGTGGGTTACGGCGACTGGAAAAACGCCGGATGGGAGCATAACATCCCCAAGGCCCTTAAGTTGCAGCTCTGGGATAGTATCCGCGCCGTGGATTTTCTCCTGTCACTCGATAATGTGGATCCTAAACGCATCGCGGTTACCGGCGCATCCAGCGGGGGAACGCAAACCTTCCTTCTGACCGCCGTGGACGACAGAATCGCGGTTTCGATTCCGGTCGCGATGGTCTCGGCCTATTTTTTCGGCGGCTGCAATTGCGAAAGCGGGATGCCTGTCCATAAAAGCAGCACTCACGAGACCAACAACGTAGAAATCGCAGCCTTGGCCGCCCCGAGACCGATGCTTCTAATTTCCGACGGCAAGGACTGGACTAAGAACACTCCCGAGGTCGAATTCCCATATATCCGGAATATTTACCGTCTTTACGGCTCCGGAGCCAACGTGGAGAATATTCACCTTCCCGACGAGGGGCATGATTACGGCCTTTCCAAGCGGATTGGGGCATACAAGTTTTTGGCCAAGCATCTAGGCCTTTCACTTGAGAACGTAACAAAGCCGGACGGCTCTATCGATGAGGATCCCGTTTTTATTGAAAAAGAGGACAACATGCTTGTTTTTAACGCCGAAAATCCAAGGCCGGCTAATTCCGGCGTAAACGAAATCGACAACCTGCCTTGGAATTAGCTTTTTGTTATTATTCAATATTGTTTAACTCACAGGCAATTCCCCCCAGGCAGGTCTGGGAACTAATCAAAATTGGCTTTGTTTTTTTATCGGCATAACCCCTGAAAACTGCTATTTTTCTCATAATCTTTTAATTTCAAAGAGCTTATGATATATTACCCATATCAACAT
>CAYVXS010000188.1:4581-6315 GCA_964454885.1 uncultured Pirellulales bacterium | reverse complement strand
ATAACCAGGAATTACTTCGACCGTTGTAATTCGAACGCGCCCGGCAGGACTCCGGCCTTCGGCCTGGAACCTGTCGCTCTCGCTCCCCATAGGGGCTCTGCCCCTTATGGCGTCGTTCGCTTTGCTCTCTCCTGTCACCCCGACAACTCGGGGGAGTACCTCCCCCGAACCCCCACAGGTTCGAGTCTTTATAAGCCGAAAGCGAAAATAACCAGGAATTACTTCGACCGTTGTAATTCGAACGCGCCCGGCAGGACTCGAACCTGCAACCTTCGGATTCGAAGTCCGCGACTCTATCCAATTGAGCTACGGGCGCTAAAGAACCTTTTAGGTATGGGCATTATAGGTATCACCTTAACGGTTTGTCGAGGATTTTTTAAGATAGATTCTTTATGTATCCTGCTTTAATCCGATTCTTCCATGATCCTTCTAAGGACGGTTAGCGTTGTCTCTATATCCTCGGAACTTATGCCGTAGTGTGTTACGGCTCTAAGCTGGGCCGGTCCCAACTGGAGAATTTTAATGCCCTGATCGGAAAGCCGTGTTACCAGTATTCCGGCGGAAATACCTTTACCCTTCAGATTAAAATATATGATATTTGTTTTCACATTTTCCGGCTCGAGGGACAAACCTGGAATCTCGGCAATCCCTTCAGCTAATCGCCGGGCGTTCGCATGGTCTTCGGTCAATCGTTCGGTCATTTGCTCTAAGGCGATAATTCCCGCTGCTGCTATGATTCCACACTGCCGCATACCACCCCCCAGAATCTTGCGGTTTCGTCGTGCTTCGGAAATAAATTCGTCGGGGCCGCATATCACCGAACCGACGGGGGCCGACAGTCCTTTCGAGAGACAGAAACTGACCGAATCCACGGGGCCGGCCAATTCCTTAACATCAACACCCAAAGCCACAGCAGCGTTGAATATCCTTGCGCCGTCGAGATGGACCTGAAGATTGTGTTTTTGTGCCAGTGCCGCTACTTCTTTTGTGTATTCCACTGTCAGGGGAGAGCCGTTGCAGTGGTTATGAGTATTTTCCAGGCAAATCAATCTGGTTCGAGGGAAATGGATATTTTCATCGCGTATCGCTGCTTCGATATCTTCCAGTTGCATCGTGCCGTCAGGCTGGTTGACCACGGTGTGGGGATGTATTCCACCGAGAGCCGACATTCCTCCGGCTTCGTAAAGGAACGAGTGCGATTGATTACCCAAAATGACTTCTTCACTGCGTTTGCAATGGGTGAGTATGCAAACTAAGTTTCCCATTGTCCCGCTGGCGACCATCAATGCCGCTTCTTTTCCCATACGTTCGGCCGCCATTTTCTCCAGACGGTTCGTTGTCGGGTCTTCTGAGAAAACGTCGTCGCCCAAATCGGCTTCGTAAATCGCCTGCCGCATTGCTTGTGTCGGCAATGTCACCGTATCGCTCCGCAAATCGATTGTTTTCATGTGTTATCTCCAATGTACTAACTTGGATTTTTTTTTGATATTTTTTTAGCCTATCCTAATACGGCTTTTAGCCAGGCTTTTGCCATCAGGTGAGCGCCGGCTAAAGTAGGATGGACGCCGTCAGCCGTCCAGTATTGGGCGGGGGCTCTTCTTGTCGCTTTGTTGAAAACCGACTGGAACGGGACGAATATCGTTTTGGTTTCGGCGGCGACTTTTTTCGTCGCGGCACGATAACCGTCAAAGGCCGGAAACCAACTCTTGTCCACTTCGCCGCATTGAAGCACGA
>CAYVXS010000188.1:0-4571 GCA_964454885.1 uncultured Pirellulales bacterium | reverse complement strand
TGCTTCCGGCAGCTCCCGGCGAGTGCGCTGAAGTAGGGCGCGATAATCTTTTTCGTAAGTTTCAACTGTGCCCTCGTAACCGTGTTTGGAAATGTGCCAGTAATCATTGACGCCGACGAGGATACTGACAATACCGGGTTTTAGAGCAATGCAATCATCATCCCATCTCTCGGCAAGCTGGAATACCTTATTTCCGCTGATCCCACGATTATATATTTTCGGTTTGACCTTGCTATATTTATCCAGCAACTGCGAGGCGGCGAGCAAAACATATCCCGTTCCCATAGCCCTGGCATCATTGGCGTTATTCTGACTTCTTCTGTCACGACCCGAGTCGGTGATGGAATCACCCTGGAATAATATTGTATTGTTCGTGTCGGTTAAACGGCAGGCCCCCCCGATGAACGGACAAGCGATGTTTTCGGAACAGCCGGAAGCAGAGAGGATAGAAGAGACGGTCAAACCTGTGGCTGTAACGACGGCGGAATTTTTAAGGAAATTTCGCCGGGTTGTCTGATTGGTTGCTGAATTTGATTTATTCATTTTTATTCTCCTTTTCAGATGAGGCAGAATTACTTCTCTTTTGGTGAAAATAGTTTTCACAATTGCCGATTAATTATAGTGGGTAAAAACCTTTTATTCCAGTTCATTTATTGTTTATCAATATAACTGGCTCGGGCCTCCGTAAAAGTTCTTACTTTGGATACTTCCAGGATGAAGACAATACTGTGTTTTCTATTTTGTGTTAAATTGAATATTGCATCCTTTTTAAAAATTTAGTGTAATATCGAGTTGAATATTTGGTGAACAGCCATGAATGGACGAAGCATGCAGGATAAACCTAAAGTTCTTTTGATGATGGAGACCTCGAGAAAATACGGGCGATCGATTCTGCGTGGTATTGCCAAGTATTCTCGTACTCATGGCCCCTGGATATTTTACAGGCAGGCTCCTTTCTATTGGGGTACAACCAACACAAAGGCGACTTTAAAGCGGCTGTTTAAGCAGGGTATTGACGGGATCATCCTGCGTGAACAACGGGAGCAGGAGCTGAACGACATCATACTTTCTATGAATCTTCCGGTTGTTGTTTCCCCTTATAGAGAGCTGTTTTCGGATTTACACAATATCGTGACCGATGATGCAGCCATTGGGAAAATGGCTGCGGAGTATCTACTGCGTCGTGGTTTCAAGCAATTTGCTTATTGCGGATTCGGTGAGATGTATTACTGGTCCCGCAATCGAGGCAAAAGCTTCGGTGACAGAGTAAATCAGACCGGTTTCGAGACACATCACTACGCGTATGAACAACCAAAGTCGAGATACCCGCATTCCTGGGAGAAGGAGCAGGTAATTCTGGTTGACTGGTTAAAGAAATTACCGAAACCCATTGCCTTAATGGCCTGTAATGACGATCGGAGTCAGCATGTTCTCGAGGCCTGTAAAATTGCGGGTTTTAATGTGCCGGAACAGGTTGCAATTATTGGGATGGGCGACGATGATCTTGTCTGTGATTTGGCGTCGCCGCCGCTGTCCAGTATTGCGTTGGCGGCGGAGAAAGGGGGTTACGAAGCCGCAGCAGTCCTGGACAAACTAATGAGAGGTATAAGTATACCGGACCAGAGAATTATTGTGCCGACTCTCTATGTTGTTACCAGACAGTCAACCGACATCCTTAAAATAGACGATCCATATGTGGCTCAGGCTCTGCGTTTTATTCACAGACGGGCCAAAAGAGAAGCCATTCAGGTTGATGATGTGCTTCGTGCCATTCCTATATCACGCCGGAGTTTATATGAGCGATTCGCAAGGGTGCTGGAAAGACCTGTTCATGAGGAAATCAAACACGTTCGCGTGGACCAGTTGGCACGTATGCTGGTTACCACGAATTTGTCGATATCTCAAATTGCCAACACGATTGGTTGTATGGATATGAAGAATCTTTCCAGATACTTCAAGCAAGCCAAAGGGACGAGTCCGCTTCAGTATCGTAAGCTCCATTCTTTGAAGTAGCCCAAAGAATCTTTTCGCACAAAATGACGAATATTTGAGACGAAAAGAAGTTCCATCAAAGATAGATATGCACGATAATAAATCTGTAGGAAGTCCTGTGGCTGTGAAATAGAGGGAATTGTCCGGGGCAATGAGTGCTTTGGAGTGATTGTGGTGTACCTTTATGTAGGCAGGTTGGGTACAATCCATGTAAAAAATGCAAGGAGGTGTTGTCTTTCGACAATGTTCGGCAAGAGTGTGAAGTCATGTTTGTTTATCAGGTCAGATATTATTCAAATCAGGTGAGAATAAAAAGAATGCAGTAATGTGTTCTGGTCTTTAACAACGGTTGTAATAATATATAGTCAAGAAACATGGATTGTTGTTTTGGCATTTTTGGAGGAATAATAAAAGAAGATTCGTTCGATTGTAATTAATTAACTATCTTAATTACCGGTGAACGAGGTTTAGTTTTCTTTAGTGATATTCATCTTTGCCCCGTAATCGATTGATTCCGGCAGAGATGCATTGATGTGGCGTACGAATGTGATTGTTTTATTATTGACGCAGTGAAAAAAATTTGAAAGGGTGTGAGTATGAAAGTTTTGGATAAAATAATTAAGAACAAAAGGGAGCAAACAAGAAGTAAGAATTCTACCTTCTTATATTTATTGTTTGTAATGGTTGTAATCTGCGGTGTAGTTAGTAAAACTGCGTATGCGCAAGACCAAGTGACATATCCTTTTTTGCTTCTGGATTTAAATGCTAACAATATCGCAACGCAAACAGAGCCAGGTTTCACTTCTTTTACGATCGGAGATAGCGGCTCGGTGATAGATGGTATTAAAGTTGAGTTTGCCGCTATTACAGGTTCTATTGACGCTCGCTGGCGTGGAGCACCAACAGGTATACCGTACGAACTAATCTATCGTGATTTCGTCTTCACGCGGCCTGGTGGCATGAGAGTTACTTTATCGGGTCTTGAGGCTGATGAAACCTACCAGATAACTATTTATGCGTATGACACTAGTAGCTCGGCGGGAGGCGATAGAATAGCAGATTGGACAGCTAATGGGGAGTTTTTACTCACAACCGCTTTCCTCGGTGGGCAAGATCCAACAGGTGCGGATGACTATGCTTTTAGCGGTATGACTCAATCGGATCCCAACGGTACTATCGTCCTTGAAGCCGGTCCCAATGAAAACACCACTGAACAGTCGGGTGCAAGTAATCCATACGCATTTGTCAATGCCTTGGTGGTTTCCTCGTTGACGCCGGTAAATATAGCCCGTCGCCCCGTACCTGAAGATGGTGCTATTATAACGACTACCGAAATAACACTTCAGTGGACTCCTGGAAACACTTCGGTTTCTTCCAACGTTTATATAGGGGAGAATTTTAATGACGTCAACGAAGCGACCACATCGGATACTGATATTTTCCGAGGTAATAGTGTGGAAGTATCATTCCCTATAGGTTCGGCCGGAAATCCTTACCCCGACGGTCTTACCGAGGAGACAACGTATTACTGGCGTATCGACGAGGTCGAAGCTGGTGGCGCGGCAAACAAAGGCAATGTCTGGAGCTTTACAGTAGCCCCGAAGACAGCCTTCAATCCCGTTCCCGTCGAAGGGTCGTTATTCGCCGATCCCAATGTCACACTAAGCTGGCTTCCCGGAGCCGGTTCGGTTGAGCATCATGTATATTTCGGCGATAACTTCGAGTCTGTCCAGGCCGGTACCGGCGGGACGGATAAGGGTACTGTTACGGATCCGAATTATACTCCCGGACTTCTGGAACGGAATAAAACTTATTATTGGCGTGTTGATGAATCCGACGGAACAAGTACACATACAGGTAGTATTTGGAGCTTTACCACGACTATTGAAGGTTTAGGCACAATTGTCATGGAGATATGGGAAGGAATTACCGGTTCGCTTTTGACCGACCTTACCGGGCTCGCGAGTTATCCGGACAATCCGACTCGTACTGAAGAATTAACGGCGTTTGACACGGGAGATAGTGCTATTGGGGCCGACTATGGTGGTCGAATTTATGGATGGCTTTATTGTCCGGTGACCGGTGATTATACGTTCTATTTCACCAGCGCAGATGAAGGCGAGTTATGGCTTAGCACGGACGAAGATCCAACCAATGTACAATTGCTCGCTCATGAACCCGTCTGGGGATCCTACAATTCGTTTTCGCACATAACCGATCCGATTCCTCTGGTCGCCGGTGAAAAATACTACATCATGGCGATATGGAAACAAGGCGGCGATTGGGAGCATTGTCAGGCGGCATGGAAAGGACCCGGCATACGCGAGCGTGAGGTTATTCAGGGAAGTTATCTTTCTCCTTTCGAACCTGTAAATGCCTATGGTCCGACTCCCGCTAACGGTAGTATTGATGTGGTGATTGATTCGGTTCTGAGCTGGAAGCCCGGCAAATTTGCGGGGACATCGGATGTGTACTTAGGTACCGATTTTAACGATGTCAACAGTGTTGATGTATCTAATCTGGCGAGTTATCCGAACGTCGTTCATGCAAGTGTCAATGGCAGTACCTATAATCCCGGA
>CAYVXS010000187.1:0-6335 GCA_964454885.1 uncultured Pirellulales bacterium | reverse complement strand
ATTCATCGACTACGAGATGGTATATTTCCGGGATGGATTTCCCCGGCCAAACACCCGAGGTGCATGTTGTTGATCAGGGCGAGTTTCGGGGATTAAAATTAAAACAGAAGATTGACGTCTCTTACAAGGACCAGAGACTCGATAAAATATTCCAGGACCTGGCGAATCGTGCCGGTGTGCCTCTTGTCGTAACGACAGGCTCGCAATTGCACGAACACACATTATCGGCGAGTATGCAAAATATTGAAATACACCAGGCAGTCAGAAATATCGCAGAAATGGCCGGTGTGGAATGTAGTATAGAGGATAGCATCTTTCTTGTACTCAGGAATCCGGATCGGACAAAAAGTCGAACTGTGAGTAAGGATAGAGGCCAGATAACAAGCGAAGGTTATGTCGGCAAAATCAGTATCCCTATGGAGGGGGGAAAGTACTATCTCGAATTTATGCTGCGGGAAAGCGACCTGACGGAGGAACTAAAAAAACTCAGAGCCGAGAAAATGAAGCAGGTCTTGGGAGAATAAAATGAATCCCAAAACCAGGGGATAGGGTTTGGGATACTTATGACTTGCTCTCCAATACGATTGTCTCGTCAGGCCCGAGCAGTTTGTAAGGGATTCCCCGCCAGCAGACGGTATTGCCGAAAGCCGAAGTCAGGATGAAAAAAAGCAATACCAGCGACCATACCCAGGAAAATAGTATGTCGGCCAGACAGGCGGCCCACATTTTTCGCCGGTCTTTTTCCAATAACTTTCGAATCATTGTTTGTCTGAGTATTGCTCTTATGAGTTGACTACCGATAAACACGACCGGCAGTGACAGCAGGATATATTTTTCCTGTAGCGTTAATTGTTTATCGAACCATGAGCCGCGAATAACAAGCCAGGCAATCGCAATCCCTCCCCAGAGACCCAGGACCGAATACAATGAGCTGAATAAGCCAAACAACCACGTCTTCGTAGCGGCGACGCGCGTAATTAAAAATTGTCGCCGGGCAAATTCGAAGAGCTTCCCCCATGTAGTGGATTCGTATGAAGCAACCAGACATGCCGGGACGTAAGCCACATGCATACCGGCTTTTTTAACGGCACGGCTGAGTGATAAATCATCACTGAGTACTTTCGGCCATATTTTGTCAAGACCGACCCGGCGAAAAACATCGGTGCGGATCGCCATAGAGCCGCCCCAGGCCTGATTGAAAATGGTGTTCCCGAGGAGCTGGGCGACCTTGGCATTTAACGCCGAGAGGGCCAGGCTGGCGATGTTGTTCTTTTCGGGAATGAACCAGCGATAACCGCTTGCAGCACCGTATTTTGATTTCCGCAGGGGATACACGAGGTGGCTTAGCCAGTCTTTGTGAACGCAGATGTCGGAATCGGCGAAAGCCAGAACATCGACGTCGTTGCCGATTCTTTCGTAGCAATATAAAAGATTATGAATTTTCTGGCTGCAGGATTGGCCGTGTCCAGCGATGAGTATTTTTACTTCCTTTGCTTTCGCTTTTTTGCTCGATTGTTTTTTTAGCCTGGATAATTCACTGTATGCGGGATCCGATTCTTCCGCCACGACAAACCATAACGAGTAATTTTCGTAATCCTGGTGATAAAATGAAGTAATATTTTCCTGGAAGGCCGAATCAAGTCCTTTGCAGGGGACAATCAGAACAGTGTTCGGCCGGTACCAGCGTTTTTTCCTGAACTTCTTGAGCGCATATCGGTGGTTATTATATGTCTGAAGCAGGAAAAGTAACTGGAATATAATTGCGACAAGAACTATGTAATAATACCAATCCATAAAAAAATCTTATAAACCAGAGTGTCTCTTTCCCACGATACCATTACGGCAACGATGCCATAGGCACCAAAGCTTCGATAAGTTGCTCGACAGTATATGATCGCGTCAAATCGATTTGAAGCAAACGGCCGTGATTATGATTTGAAGCGATAATGATAAGATTTTTTCCGGCCTGAGACCAGCCCATCTCCTGCGGCTGGTGGCCGAGTACAAATAAATCGACATCGAAAAGTTCCGCCATTTTGTCGAGCAAGTCCTGGCTCATATTCCTGCCCCACGTCAGAAGATACGCTGAACCAGGCTTGACGACGTCGTTGACCTTAAGCTCCCTGTTAAGAATTTCAGGATCGAATTTATCAACAAGGCGGTCGGACGGAAGTGAATGTGAGAGCCATATCCTGTTCTCACATCTGACCGCCAGCGGCTGGGAGAATAAATTTTGCTTTAAAGCAAACATGATTTTAACGGTGTCCTTTTTGTATTGACGTTTAATAGCCGCACGCATCGACCGGTTCATTTCTTTGCCGTCTTTCATCACTTCGCTGTTATTTATAAATGCCGTATCGTGATTGCCCATAATCACGTGGACATGATCAGGAAAGCTTAATTTATAGCGGACGACATCTAACAATAGTTTATACGACAGGTCGCCGCCTTCGGAGTCTTCGGGGCCTCCGTGAATTATCTCCTGAAAAACGATGTGTCTGTCAGGCCTGCCGGCTAAATCAGCAAAAGTTATCGCCCTTTCGAAGTTTCGACGGTGACCGTGTAGATCGCCGGTTATAATTAGTTCACCTTCGGCGGGCAATTGAATAAGATTACCGCGTCGAAACTTGTCTTCGCTGTTAGCTTCCGTGCCCTTATTCAGCAAGTCAATGATTGTTTGAGGCATTTTTGTTCGTTTTTATTTTGCCCCCGAAGATACTGTGCACCATCAGGTCGAGTCTCGATATGACCGTCATCATATTGCGAGGGCGGTTTGCAGGATCATCTTCGATGCAGTCCATGACGAGTTTCGAGATTCCTATCGGCAATTGATGTTTCAATTCGTGAGGTGCTCGTCGCACCTCGGTGACAGGTAGTCCGAATTTGTTCTTTTTGGGAATCAGCGTGGGGACGTTCTTTCCCGTAAGGGCCCAGTACATTGTAGCCCCGAGGTTAAAGATATCTGTTTTCGGGCCGAGAGGTTTACGCTTGACCTGCTCCGGGGCAATGTAATCGGGAGTGCCCTGAATCCTTTGTTTTGTCGTTCCGATTTTACAGCTTTGGCCGAGGTCGATGATTTTTATTGAGCCGGACTTGTTCAGTAATATATTGTTTGGTTTCATATCACAGTGAACATAACCCTGCTGGTGCATTGCATTAAGACCACTTGCTACCATTCTGAATACGAGCAGCACGTCGCCCAGACTCAGGGTCGAACAGTCCTCGAGGTTCTTGCCTTCGAAATATTCCATCGAAAGAAGCATCTCTTTTGCTTTGAACATGCTGCGTATTTTTTTGAGCTTGTAACATTTGCGGACGTACGGGTGGTCTATCTGCTTTGCGACTTTATACTCTGTCTCGACCTGTTCGAATACCCGTGCATCCTCGGGTTTTTCGTATGTGATCCGCTTCAAGGCTACGGTTGAATTATCCTCCTCATCGGAAGCCAGATATATTGTGCTCCGGGCGCCTGTTCCGATGCGCCTGAGAATGGTAAAACCACCTATATCAAGTATGTCTTTGGCCATAAGATTTATATATTCTACAATTTTATAAGTGCATTGTTTTTACCGCTTAGAAGCGGTTAATATGCGACGTACCAGCCCGCCGTTCGGTCAACATACAATAATCATTCTTATATCGAACGACAAAGAGGCTCACTTGAGCTATATAAAACCCTAAGTATACAATAATATTGTCTATTTTACCAGTATTAGGATGTTTTTTCGTCATAGTAACTAAAAAAAAAGCCCGGTATTGACAAAGTCAAGCAAAAATGGATAATGTTGTGAATAATCAGGACGATAATGGTTAGTATATTGGAGTTTGTCTGTTAGTCCTGAAGGATAAAAATTCCCCGATAGCTCAATCGGTAGAGCGAGCGGCTGTTAACCGCTAGGTTGTAGGTTCGAGCCCTACTCGGGGAGTTTGCAGCAAAACCGCAGCAAGGCAGTTGAGTTGCATGAAGCAGAAATGTGAGCTAAAAAAGCCGGACTCAAATGCAACCTACTGTTCCACTGTTCACCTTAACGTTATGGAAACATGGTGATGAATGGTGTACGGTTTCATATTCAACTCAGTTATATATGGAAGAACAATTATTTTATAATATTCCTGTAAGTCAATGCCCTGTATAGGCACGGAATAGAAGGTTCTAATTATGTATCAAACATGTAAGGAACTCACGCACAAAATAATCGTGTTATTGCTGTTTTTTATAGCAGGTTTTGCATTCGCCGGGGATTCCGGAGATGTCCTTGAAGAGGGTTTCCGTGGTCCGCCGGATTCAGCTAAGCCGCGTGTCTGGTGGCACTGGACAGGCGGCAATGTCACTAAGGAAGGAATCACCAGGGATCTGGAATGGATGAAGCGTGTCGGCATCGGTGGCGCGCAGGCGGCCGACATCGGAATGGGAGGCGGGCAGACCATAGAAAAGCCGATCTCCTTTTTCACTGCTGAGTGGTTCGACGCCATTAAGCACGCCGCCTCGGAGGCCGATCGACTCGGTCTTGAAATGGCGATTTTCAGCTCCTCCGGCTGGAGCCTGACCGGCGGTCCGTGGGTGAAACCCGAACAGGGGATGAAGAAACTCGTCTGGAGCACAACAGAAATCCAGGGGCCGACGAAGTTCGATGGTAAACTCCGGCAGCCTCCCTCAGGCCGCGGGATGCTAAACAGTCTGCGTGGAACCGCCGCCGGTGAGACTCGCGGCGGACGTAGCGCCGGCACTAATAGCGACGCAGTTATGGCTTTCTACCGTGACAGCGCTGTTATTGCTTTTCGAACTCCGCCGGATGAGGCGCTGATGCAGGATCTCAAGCCCACCGTTACAAGCAGCAGCGGCGAGATCGATGGTGCGGTTTTGATGGATGATGTGTTCGGCACCGGTGCCAGGATTACTGCCGATGCGGACGGCGCCGCCTGGGTGCAATATGAATTTCCCCTGCCGGTCAAGGCGCGGGCGGTGACGCTCATCGCCTCCGGGTCGGTCCCGTTCGGTGTGATTGAGGTCAGTGACGATGGAACAAACTTCAGGCCTGTCGTGGAAATTCCCGGCGCCGTTCAATATCGTCCCGGGGGACTCAAGACCTACGCCTTCTCCGAGACCACCGCTCGTTTCTTCCGCGTTCACCTGACCGCTGCGGGGCCAGGTTCCCGCAACTCCATCTACCAGAGTGCGCCGGAAAGGGCCAACTCCTATACGCTCAACGAGTTCATAGTCCACACCGGTGCTCGCGTTGACTGCTGGGAAGAAAAGGCCGGTTTCAACCTGTTCTACGAATACGAAGTCGCACCAACACCGCCTGTCCCCAACGAATCGGTCATTCAGTTGGCGGATGTCATCGATTTGACCTCTAAGATGGATAACGACGGCAATCTCAATTGGGATGTTCCACCGGGAAAGTGGACTATTCTTCGAATGGGCTATGCGCTGACCGGTTCCATGGTCCGCGCGGGTACGACCGGTGGAGCAGGCCTTGAAGTGGATAAGCTCAACGCCAAACACGTCGAGGATTATTTCCACGGTTACATGGATCCGATTAAGGAGCATCTTGGCTCACTCGTAGGCAAGAGCCTTCTATACATGGTGATGGACAGTTATGAAGCCGGTATGCAGAATTGGACGGACGATATGATCCGGCAGTTCACGCAGCGCCGTGGATACGACCCCGGGCCTTACCTGCCCGTGCTGACAGGTCGAGTTGTCGGCAGCGCCGATGTGAGCGATCGTTTCCTGTGGGATTTCCGCCGGACAATCGCCGATCTGCTCGCTGAAGCTCATTACGGAACCATGGACAAAATGCTGCATCAATACGGTATGGGTTTGTATAGCGAAGCGCCGGGCGTTTCGATGGAAATCCTCGAAGATACGCTGCTGACCAAGAGCAAGGTGGATGTCCCCATGGGTGAGTTCTGGCTCGGCCGAATGCACCCGGCGCCGGAGTATTATGTTGACGTACGTATGGCTGCTTCTGCGGCCCACGTGTACGGCAAGCAGTTCGTCGCCGCAGAATCCTTCACGGGAGGTGGATATGACTCACCGGCCACATATAAGAACCTGGCCGATTACTGGTTCGCCCAGGGACTCAACCGAATCGTGTTCCATTCGTCAACCCATCAGCCGCTTGATGCCAGGCCCGGCAATACGATGGTCGGCACGCACTTCAACCGTAACATCACCTGGGCCGAGCAGGCCAAACCGTTCCTCGATTACATCTCGCGCATACAATTCATGCTTTCGCAGGGATTGTTCGTGGCGGATTTCGTTTACCTGCTCAATGAGGGCGCGCCGTCGAGCCAGCCGTTCTGGGGCGCCGGCCTTCAGCCGCAACCGC
>CAYVXS010000186.1:378-6346 GCA_964454885.1 uncultured Pirellulales bacterium | reverse complement strand
TCTTTTTTCAGGGCACTAAATTGCAAACCAGGGCCATAACTACCTTGTAACTGACGCTGCCGGTGCATAACGGGCAGTTACATTAAGAGCAAAAGGGCGATTATATCAGAGTACGGATTTTTTTCAAATGATATAAGTATTGTATTTTCGATTTTGGCATCTCGATACAAGTTTATTATAAAACAACTTTTACCGTTAAAAAGCTCGAATTATTACTTGTAAAATGATATTAAATAATATTTAATGCGGCGTACGTGTATGAAAATAAATGTGGGTAAGATGGCTGTTTTAATGAGGTGAATGTCAATGGCAGATTTGAAAGCATTGTCTGATGCGATTATCAAGGGAGATCAGAATAAATCGGTAGAAATAACCCGCCAGGCGCTGGCCGACGGAATGGCCGCCAAGAGCGTCCTCGATGAAGGACTTATTGCGGGCATGGATGTTGTCGGCGCAAGGTTTAAGAAGAACGAGATTTATATACCGGAGGTTCTTATCGCCGCCCGTGCGATGAAAATGGCTATGGAAGTGCTCGAGCCTGAGCTTGTCAAAGCCGGAGTCGAGCCGATCGGAAAACTGGCGATCGGAACCGTACAGGGGGATTTGCACGATATCGGTAAAAATTTGGTGGCTATGATGCTCAAGGGGGCGGGTTTCGAAGTCATTGATCTCGGTGTTGATGTAGGGCCGGAAAAATTTGTCGAGCAGGCCATGGCCAAAGGTGTCCAGTTAATCGGCATGAGCGCGCTTTTGACTACAACGATGCCGGGTATGGAAAAGACCGTAGCAGCTCTTAAAGATGCCGGTCTTTCTACCAAGGTTATTGTGGGCGGAGCCCCCGTTACACAGGATTACGCTGACAAGATCGGGGCCGACGGTTATGCATCTGACGCCGCCTCGGCCGTCGATATGGCGAAAAGCCTTGTGGCGTAAATTACAATAAGGTAATTTGCCCGACAGAAAATAATTGTGTGCATAAATTCTGGGACTTAAAAAACAGTCGTATTAACGGCTGTTTTTTTTGCGCCGGTTTTTGTAAAATGGGACCAGGTTATGCGAAAGATCAGCAGTCCAGGTTTGGCCCAGTTATTGTTTCAGCTTCGATACACGCCGCAAAAGAAGCGGCGAAAACAGCTCGATGCCGCGGAGAAACTCTTTGGTATTATCGAAAAGGATAAGGAATATCCGTTCGAGTTTGTGTGCTTTCGTATTACAGGCTTCCATCTGAAAAGCGCGGTCGGCAGCGAGCTTATAAAGGGGGCAGATCTCTTAGAGGATTTGCGTGTTTTTATTTCCAAGCTCAGCGGCCAGCTTGCACAGCCCGTATCAGAGCAGGGCGAAAAAGTTTACACTCTCGAAGAGCTTGCCGAGAAAATGAAAGTTACGCCGAAAACGATTTATCGCTGGCGAAAGCGAGGCCTGATTGCCGAGAAATTCGTTTTCGGTAAAAGCACGAGACGCCTGGGTTTTTTGCAGTCGTCGGTGGAGCACTTCCTCGGGGAAAATCCTGACCTGACAGGCAAAGCCAAACGTTTTGAACGGCTGACGGACAAACAGAAAAATCGGATTGTCAAAAAGGCCGCCAAACTCAGGGCGACTACGAATATGTCCGATTACCGGATTATCAAAAAGATAAGCGCCGAAACGGGCAAGTGTAACGAAACCATCAGGTACACACTGCTGGATCACGACAGGGCCAATCCGGACAAGGCCATTCTTAAAAAATCCGCCGGTGTCATCGAGCCTGCCAAAGCCTCTGAGATTTATAAGCTATATAAGCAAGGTTGTGACGTTAAGGAATTAATGGAACGTTTCGACAGGAACAAAAGTTCGATATACCGGATTATAAACGGCAGGCGTGCCAAAATTCTCCTGGCGAAAAAAATCGAATTCATTATCAGCAACGAGTTCCTCGACGAGGATGCTTCGGAGAAGATTCTATCGAGGCCAACCGATGAAATACAGCCGCCCGCTCCTAAGAATGTCGAGCCGTTGAAACTGGCCGACGGTTCGCTTCAGGATTATCTGCAGGTATTGAAGGATGTCCCCGTGCTCAACAGAGAAAGCGAGGCTGAGCTTTTTCGCCGGTACAATTATTTGAAATATTTAGTTTGTAAAGAGCGTGCCGATATAAAACCGACCCAGGCCTCCGGGATAATAATTCGCCGGATAGAACATTATCTCGCCGAGGCCGAAACCATACAAAAACGAATAATCGAAGCGAACCTGGGACTTGTGGTCGGTATCGCCCGCAAACATACTTCCGCAGGGGCGAGCCTGCTGGATTTGATCAGCGAAGGTAACGTCTCGCTGATGCGGGCTCTCGAGAAATTCGATTATACCAGGGGTTTTCGATTTTCAACTTTTGCTTCCTGGACGATAGCCAAGGACTATGCCCGTAAGATTCCCGCGAGGGCCGCCCGGCTTGACAGGACAACAGCGGCGTCACTGGCGAATTTCCATCGTGACTTAAGAACACAAGATGAGGTGGATTTTGCCGCGATTGATCGGGCGCATAAGAGCCTGACGCGTGTCATAAAGAACAATCTTACCGAACGTGAGCAGTACATAATCATGAATCGTTACGGCCTTATTGGCTCGCCTGTCAAAAAGAAGACAAAAACCCTGATGCAAATCGGCCGGGAGCTGGGCCTGAGCAAGGAAAGAATCCGCCAGATCGAGCTCGGCGCCCTGCAGAAATTGAGACAGTCGCTGAGCGTCAAGGAATTCGAGCTTCTGACCGGCTAATTTCCCCGCGGGCTACTCCCTGGAAGTCCGTTCATGCAGGTAAAATTGGCTTTGTTTTTTACTCACAAAATACCCGAAAACTGCTATTTTTATCGTAATCTTTTTATTTCAAAGAACTTATACAAAATTACCCAAATTAATATTGGCTTTGTTTTGCATTTTTTATCGATTTGTAGAGAATGCTCTATATTTGTCGAATCCTCCGTGGCCACAGGTGCCACGGCTAATTTTTGATTTTTGAGTTATGGTTTTGCGATTTGACTTTTGCATTTTGATTTTCTGCCTGTCCACTGTACGCTATCCGCTACACATTACACGCTATTAGCAATTTTACCCAAAAACCGCCTTTATACAACGAAAAACAGGGATTTTCCGAGAAAATGTCCATGACTCGGCGGTGTTAAAACCACCGATAAACCGGTGTGTTAAATATTTCAATCACACTTTCTGATTATTCCAGGTCCGCATTTATGTAAATTATTGTTGCTTCAAGCCCTATATTTGGGTCGGATGGAGCCTGGATGATAACATCGATTGCATGATCGCTGGAAGCAAGTGACTCGCATTGTATATATTCTGCTGGACAATCCATATTAATAAAGTCTTCGAGAACATACAGTGTATGACCCACTGTATCGGCAAGTCCATAAGCGAAACCGGTATACTCAAGAAGGTGTGCATTTTCAGGTGGAACTCCTCCGGCTTTCGACAAAATCAGTTTCTTAATTAAGATAACTGTCTTAGTGTCCCTTTTACCAATCTCGTCTTCACCAAACACCTTAGGTAACATATTCTCCAATAGCAGATCCGAAGATGCATCCATGAAGACTAATTTCCCTGTTACTGCAACCCCAGCAGATATTGTCCCGCCAGTAACCATTACCGGCGCGGCAACAAGACTAACAAGCAATGTTCCCTTGTTATCCCAAATCCAATGGTTAATATTAGTTGTTAACTCGGCAGTGTCATTTAGCAGTTTAAGATACATGTACTGGTCATACTTCGCTTCAATTTGTTGACGTTCTTGTTGGGAAAAAGGAAGAGTTCCACCCATATATTCAGCGCGTACAACAGCGTTATGCAGGCTTGCCCAAGTACCAGCATCCAATTCAACCTCCCCCGGAACGTATAGGTACGGTTGCATCATTAGTTCCTCCCGACTGGAGAAAAACGGCAGGTTGGTGGACTCATCAACTACCTGTAGTTCTCCCTCAAACTTTAAGAGGTCATGTCCCGCACTGGCTTCAGCTGAAATACCAACATAATCATCGTTACTGAGAGGTTTATCTGGATCAACGAATGCCAGCGGTACAACAACACGTTGGTCGATTGAATCCCCAATGACAAGCCAGAAAATAAATTGTGGATAGCTGGTCTCCAACCAGGTAATGTGTTCAAGGAAACTTTGGGGGTAAACAAACTTACCATCGGTATTCGAACGGAAGGATAACGTCTGACAGCGATCCGGATCGGTTACAGCTATTTCCATGTTTCCCATCGGCAAGCCATCTTCTCCTAATGTCCGGCCGTATATTGCTACTTGCGTCCCAACGTTCAGAGTTTCAGGGACATTCTCGGTGTATGGGTACTCCCGATCGTTAATAATCAGGCCGTCTATCACGATACAAGGTTTGGTCATAGGCTCATAGCTACCTACCAGATGCAGATAGCCTTGTATCGGGATCATTCCTGTCTGCTTAGTGGCTGTGAGGTAGCCGGGCACGTTTTTGAATTCGACTGTACACTGTCCAACAGGTACGTTCGTTTCTTTGTAACCACTATTGAACCAGGTCTGCGTTCCGACGCGCCGCCACTTGGCACCTGCTTCAATCGCTTCCTGCGGCTCAATAGTCACCTGAAGTGAACCTGTCTGTGTTACTTGGTTCTTTAAGCCCATACTAAACAAATTGCCTGCAGCAATGGCGGTAAAACCTGAATTGGGTGACGGCACATCACACTGGCCAAATCCATTGAAGCCCCATGCAACGATCGAACCATCGGCCTTCAGGCCAAGGCTATGGAATTCGCCCGTCGCAATAGCTGCGAAGCCGGTGTTTGGTGCCGGAACATCACATTGACCTTCATTGTTCAAACCCCACGCGATAATTGAACCATCACTCTTTAAGCCCAGGCAGTGATTTGGGCCGGCGTCAATAGCTATGAATTCGCTATTAGGTGTAGGTACATCGCACTCGCCATTCATGCCCCAGCCCCACGCCACAATTGAGCCATTGTCCTTAAGGCCAAGACAGTAAAAGTAACCAGCCGAAATTGATATAAAACCTGAATTTGGCTCAGGCACATCCAATAAATCCCACAGAAAAATAGATTGTCCCCATACAATAATTGAGCCGTCGTTTCTTAAGCCCATACTGTGAGCGCCTGCAGAGACTTCTATGAAACCGGAATTAGGTGAGGGTACATCGCATTGTCCTGATACATTATCTCCCCATGCCATAATTGAGCCGTCTGGTGTTAGTGCAAGAACGTGATCCCAGCCACCATCGATGGCTGTGAAGCCTGTATCGGATTCAGATAGTTCATTAATCATATATAAATCCGTTGGCCAGGCTTTAATTGAACAGTCTGCTTTTAGGCCCAGGCAACTTCCACTCGTAGCTGAGATGTAAACGAAGTCTTTGTTTGGTTCAGGGGGAGAGTAGCTGTAAACACTTGCTCCTCCCCATACAACGACTGATCCCGGTTTGTCGGCACCCAAGGCCATCACTGTGAGAAATGCAATAACAAGAATTGACAATAATGAGATATTTTTAATTTGCACTTTCTTTTGCCCTCTCTGCCGATTGTCGTGCATACAATTCACTTGTTTGATTAATAACATCTAATGTAAACTCAGGCAATATATTATTATATCATCTTATTGTATTGAATCGTGCCGCCTTTAACAAAATTATGCTCAAAACCGTCGATAAAGTCAAGGAAAAAGCCACGTCTTGGGGACTTGAGAAACGCCAAGATTTTTTTTAGTCGCAGGCTCTTAACTTTTGTATATTGAGATTTTATTCAGTGACTTTTCCTCGGCCCGGTATCGGGACGGAGCCGCCACCCTACTATTTTTTTCCGATAGGAATTGTATTTTATTGACCCGGGGGAAATGCCGATATGGATATTGACACAACCTCTTTTCTCGGTTAAACTTAAATCCATGAAGTTATACGAAATCTTCAAACGCGGGACTGATTTTATTATATCTTTGTTA
>CAYVXS010000186.1:0-368 GCA_964454885.1 uncultured Pirellulales bacterium | reverse complement strand
TGGTGGGACGGAGCCGCCACCCTATGAGTTTTTTCTGCCGCATTTGTACTTTATTGACCCGGGGGAAATGCCGATATGGATATTGACACAACCTCTTTTGGCAATTATACTTAAGTTTATGAAGCTGTATATGGTTTTTAAGCGTATAATCGATATTTTCGGCTCTTTATTGGCGTTAATTGTGCTGTTACCGTTTTTAGCGGTGATTGCAGTTGCAATTAAGCTCGGCAGTAAAGGGCCGGTGATTTTCAAACAGGAAAGAGCGGGCAAAGGGGGGCGGCCGTTTATGTTTTACAAGTTCCGGACAATGAAGGCCGATGTCGAGCCGTTCGGGCCCAGTCCAAAATCCGGCGAAGACAAGCGCAAAC
>CAYVXS010000185.1:0-6352 GCA_964454885.1 uncultured Pirellulales bacterium | reverse complement strand
TCCTCAAACACTAGCAAAAAGTCACGGGGCTTATTTACGACCTTGTGGATTTGGCAATAAAGGAAAAAGACCATGCGACGAACAGCTTTTTGCAGTGGTTTGTCAACGAACAGGTCGAAGAAGAAGCTTCGGCGGATGAAATGGTCCAGCAATTGAAAATGATGGAAGACGCCCCCGGGGGAATGTTTATGCTCGATCGTGAATTGGGACAAAGAGTATTTACACCGCCGGCCGCTGCTGGTGAATGATTATAAGTTAAAAATTAACTTTATTTAGTTTCAATCCTGGTTTAAATTCGTATTAATCGGGAAAGGGGGAATTTTTATATGAGTAAAAAGAAAAAGTTAACGACCGCTTTCGGAATACCGGTCGGCGACGACCAGAATTCCATGACTGCCGGCAAACGCGGGCCGATTCTTATGCAGGACGCCCATCTTCTGGAAAAATTGGCCCACTTCGACCGCGAAAGAATACCCGAGCGGGTGGTACATGCCAAGGGCGCCGGGGCCGGAGGTTATTTCGAGGTAACTAATGATGTAACGAAATATACGAAGGCAAAATTCCTTTCCAAAGTGGGAAAAAAGACAGAGGTTTTCGCCCGGTTTTCCACGGTAGGCGGCGAAAGAGGTTCGGCCGATGCCGCACGTGACCCGCGGGGCTTCGCCGTCAAATTTTACACAGAGGACGGCAACTACGATCTGGTCGGGAATAATACGCCGGTTTTTTTCATTCGTGACCCTCTGAAATTTCCCGATTTTATTCACACTCAGAAGCGTCACCCGGCGACAAACTGCCCGGACCCGGATATGTTTTGGGATTTCCTCTCGCTGACTCCGGAGTCGGTCCACCAGGTTACTATTCTGTTTTCCGACAGGGGCACCCCTGCTACTTACCGGAACATGAACGGTTACAGCAGCCACACGTTCAAATGGTATAATGAAAAGGGACAATATTTCTGGGTACAATATCATTTCAAGACAGACCAGGGAATAAAGAACCTCAACAGAGATGAGGCAGCCCGTTTGTCAGGAGAAGATCCCAATCATGCCACGAGGGATTTATACGATGCCATCGAGCGTGGTGAATATCCGAGCTGGACGGTGTGTGTGCAGATTATGACACCGGAACAGGCGAAAGACTACCGGTTTGATATCTTCGATATTACCAAGGTCTGGCCGCATGGCGATTTTCCTCTGATTGAAGTGGGTCGAATGACCTTAGATCGCAATCCCAAAAACTATTTCGCAGAGGTGGAACAGGCCGCTTTTTGCCCGGGCAACGTAGTGCCGGGAATCGCCGTATCACCGGATAAGATGCTCCAGGCTCGAATTTTCTCGTACCACGACACTCACATACACCGTCTTGGTCCGAACTATCACCTTATCCCTGTTAATTCGCCGAAAGGCGCATCTGAAAACAGCTACCAGAGAGATGCTTCGATGCGCGTTGACGATAACGGGGGAGGCGGTCCGAACTACTGGCCCAACAGTTTCGGTGGGCCTGCCCCGGACCCGAAATCTTTAGAGCCGCCATTCGAAGTCTCCGGAGACGCGGGACGTCACGCGTTTTCATATCCGAACGACGATTTCGTCCAGGCGGGCAATCTCTATCGTGACGTAATGACCGATGAAGACCGTGACCACTTAGTTGGTAATATTGTAAGTCACCTGTGCGGCGCTAAAAAAAGAATCCAGTTGCGCCAGACAGCGATTTTCTTTAAAGCGGACAAGGACTACGGAAAACGCGTCGCCAAAGGTTTGAAATTAGACCTCAAGGAAGTGGAAAAGCTGGCGGCAATGTCACAGGAAGGAAGGGCCAAGGCCACGGCTGAATAAATTTAAGAAATGATTTTGTTTATGGACAATAGAATGATTGTGCAGGCTCTCAACTGAAAGGAGAATTAATGGGTATGCCTTTTAACGCTGACGAAGTTTTTGAAATGGCCGAGCAGATCGAAAGAAACGGGGCAAAGTTTTATCGAAACGCGGCCAAGAAATTCCCGCAGGTCGACAAGCTGTTTATTGACCTTGCCGAGATGGAAGTGAAACACGAAAAGACTTTTGCCGAAATGAGAAAGGGACTTTCCGGTACGCAGGCCGAATCTCTTGTTTTCGATCCGGACGGCGAAGCTCAGATGTACCTGCAGGTCATGGCGGATGAGCATGTTTTCGATCCCAATGCCGACCTGACAAAGCAATTGGCCGATAAAGATAGCCCGGAGGCGGTCCTGGATATGGCTATCGGCCTGGAAAGAGATTCTATCGCTTTTTACGTCGGCATCAAAGAAGCCGTTCCGCGCAGGGCCGGTAAAGACAAGGTCGAAGACATCATCAAAGAAGAAGTAGGCCACATTGCCATCCTTAAGAAACAACTCGACAGCATGTAATAATTACTGCAGGAAAAAAGGCGAAAAATATGGACGGAACATTGAACGCTTTGGAAGTATTCGCAATTGCCGTACAAATCGAACAAAACGGCGCCAGATATTATAAACGGGCGGCCGAAATGTTCGATGAACCTGAGATTGCCAGGATATTTATTGAATTAATGGACTGGGAGCTGAGGCATAAACAGCTTTTTTCCGATATGAAAAAGCAACATTCGCAGTCGAGCCCAGAGACAGAGATTCACGAATATGGTCCTAAACTTCTGGAAGCAAAGGTTATGGCCGGCCTTGCCGTCTTCGGAATCCGGCCGGATCCGGCCGACGAGCTGAGAGGCAAAGAAACATTATCTGTTGTCATCAAAAAAGCCATAGAAAATGAGAAAGATTCAATTGTTTTTTACAACGGCCTGAAGGATTTCGCTGTGGACGATTCGGCAAAAGATAAAATAGATGAAATTATCCGGGAAGAATTGCGACACATTAAAATCCTCAATAAAGTATGGCAAAAGACAACATAATCAGGATAATGTCTGGAATGCGAATAATTAAGTAATATATATATATTAGCAAAATGGAGAGTTTGAATAATGAAAAAATACAAGTGTCTTTTATGTGGTTATATTTATGACCCGGCCGAAGGCGACCCTGAAAACGGAGTAGAACCGGGGACTGCCTTCGAAGATTTACCGGAAGACTGGGTATGTCCGGAATGCGGAGCGGGCCAGGATGAATTCGAGCCTATTGAAGATTAGCAGTGTTTCAGGAAAAAAATTGTGCAAGAAGTTGGGCTTTCCATAAGTCGGCAGGAAATCATTTGTGCCGAGACCGCCGCCGGACCTAACGGGTTTGTTGTTTTTGGTGCTTCCGGTGACCTTGTCCGCAGGAAATTGCTGATAAGTTTGTTCCGGCTGATCCGGCATGACCTGCTCAGTGAAAGGTTCTATCTGTTGGGGGCGGGAAGAACGAAGCTTTCGGACGAGCAGTTCAGGCAGGATGCGCAATCAGCGATACGGCAAAAGTTTCCCGATGTATCTTCGAAGGAGCTGGAAACATTTACGAACCGGCTGTATTATGTCACCGGAGATTACGGGGACATTTCGCTTTACGCCGATATTACATCCAAAATCACCCAGCTAAATAAAAAGCATAACGTTGACGGTAGCATAATTTATTACATGTCCGTCCCGCCTATTTTGTACGGCACAATCGTCGAACAGCTCGGTATGGCAGGATTATCCTGTCCCATGAAGCCGGGTCTGAAGTCGGATGTAAAATTAGTGGTCGAAAAACCGTTCGGCAGAGACCTTCGAAGCGCGATGGAGTTGAGCGAAAAAATCCACCAGTGTTTCGACGAATCCCAGGTCTATCGCATCGACCATTATCTCGGCAAGGAAACCGTCCAGAATATTCTGATGTTCCGTTTTACCAATGCTATTTTCGAACCCATCTGGAACCGGAATTATATCGACCATGTCCAGATTACAATAGCCGAAACGGTTGGTGTCGAGCACAGGGCGAATTACTACGACAAAAGCGGCGCACTTCGTGACATGTTTCAAAATCACATGCTCCAGATGCTGACGTTAGCGGCGATGGAACCACCTGCATCGTTCGAAGCAAACAGCATTCGTGACGAAAAGATCAAGCTGCTGCGCTCGATCCGTCCTTTTAACCAGGATGAATTAGGCGGGGCCGTCGTTCGGGGACAATATATCGACGGCTCGGTAAACGGTGAGCAGGTGCCGGGCTATCTTGCCGAGCCGATGGTTTCCGAGGATTCGACAACGGAGACTTTTGTCGCCGCGAAACTTTTTATTGATAACTGGCGCTGGAAGGATGTCCCCTTCTACCTGCGGACCGGCAAGAGACTGGCCGGTAAAGATACTGAAATAGCCATTACCTTCAAAACAGTCCCCCACTCGATGTTCTCCTCGATCGGTCTGGATGAAATGCCGCCCAACGTCCTTATCTTACGGATTCAGCCGCGGGAAGGGATTGTATTGAACTTCCAGGCCAAGCGGCCCGGCTCAAAAACCTGTATCAGCACGTTGACCATGAACTTCAGCTATGAGGAATTATTCGGAACCGAGGCCCCTGAAGCATACGAGCGGCTGCTATTGGATTGTATGCTCGGCGACCAGACCCTCTTTACCCGGCAGGATGCCATCGAGCAGTCGTGGCGATTATTGACGCCTGTTATGGATTCGTGGGAAAAGGACGGCTCTTATTTACACCTGTATCCAGCGGGAGCGGAAAGCTTCCCCGCCGCCGACAAGCTCATCGAAACCGACGGCCGGAAATGGCATAAGCTACTGACCAGCTAATCCATCATTGAGTTCGGCCGACCCGGAGTTCCTCCAGCCTGCATACTCGAATACCAGCTACCGGCGAGCGAATTGTCCGAATAAGGTGAGCTTAACTCGAGCGAAGGGCCGCTACCATCCGGCAGGGTTGGCCAGGGAGTCTTGTCATTGAATTTGACGGAATCTATCAACACCGCATGATCGTCATAAAGTGATATTGTCTCGCCTTCGTTCGCAAGTGCACCATCGTCGAACTGAAAGACCTGAAAACCATTCCCCTCGTAGGTAGTTTTATTTCGAGCGAGAACAATATACTCGCCCGGTGCCATAAAAGTCCCGGGTGGGAACTTGAAGTCAATACCTCTTGTGAATGCGTAGTTGGACAGGTTAATCTCAGCGGTCCCTGCGTTAAACAATTCAACGAATTCGTAGTCGTCATCATCGCCCTGAAGGTCGCCGGAAGGATTATAGTGGATTTCGTTTATTACAATGCCGGGTGTTTCGGAAGGTTCAAATATCGCCACGATCTCACTGAAATCAGACAACCAGACATCGATGGAATCGCTTGCAGTATGTGAAAGTCCTTGCCAGGTGACAAATCTGCCGCCGGGATGCGGAGATGCCTCGATACGAATCGGTATGTTACGGTAGTATAGACCTTCGAAACCGCTGTGGGGAACAACCACCGAATTGATTTTCACTTCACCAAGCTCGGGATTTGCAATATTGACAACAAGGGATGCTAATCCGTCGAGCTGCAATGTCATACTAAGGTGTTCGCGCACGTTGTCTGGACGATGTATGGCAAATTCTCTCAGCAGCTCAATTTCATCTTCCCATGCGGCCATGTCACGCGGCCAGCCCCACCTCGAAATGTGAGCGGGCATTTCCGGTTCTATTCCGGCTTTAAGTTTATCAATTATTTGTATCACACGGTCCGGATTAAAAGTTATGTTCAGGTGACTTGCGAAACGCTGGGCAAATTCATTTTTAAAAGCGGGATTTTCCAACAAATGCTCGAGAAGTACAGCCCCGCCGGTATCGAGTGCCCATTGCAGGGAATTTGTTGTGTATTGCTCCGGGCCCTCGTTTATCTCACCTCCGAATCCCCAGTCCATGTCGAATAGCATCCATCGCCATTTTCCTTCCGGGTTATGCTCTCGCCAGTATTTTGTATTGCGATGCAACCAGTCATGGTTGCGGAAGTAAAGCTCTGCTATGAAGTAATTCATACACTCATCGACGTCTAAAAGGTTTTTAACATGCTCATAATTCGCAGCGGTTGCCATATCGTGAGATTGGACATAACTTATTAATTCCCGGTAATCGATGTCCTCCCCGGCGTTGACTTCGCCGATATTCTCCAGAAGGTCCACATTGTCGGCGTCAATTCCATAGTTGCTTTCAGGATAGTATTTATTCATCTTTTCCCTGATATTATAGATGCCCTGAAATTGACCGTTGATGAAGGCGATGACGGGTTGATACCCCTGGTAATCGATGTCCATCTGGCCCATAACCAAGGTATTCATCATTGCATCACGAAAGAAGGTCCTGTTATAGTCGTTGCTGGATGCCCTGAGGATAAAACGTTTGAATTGGTCGATGGATTTGCTGGGGAATAATCGATAATTAATTGTGCTAAAACCATATTTATCCCGTG
>CAYVXS010000184.1:0-6371 GCA_964454885.1 uncultured Pirellulales bacterium | reverse complement strand
TACAGTTGAACTAGGCAAAGACAGCAGCCCAAATCCTCCATCGACCGGAATAGCAAAATATATTATTAGAGTCAAGGAAGGGGGAGTCTATAGAATGTATCTTCGTGTCCTCTGCTCCCCTGATGTCGATGCAGATAGTTCGGACTCCTGCTGGGTTCGTATCCAGGGAGCTACCCTAAATATGGAAGTTGCTGCTAATGACTGGATAAGGGACAATAATCTTGATTACGAAGTGACCGTTACCGATTCTCAAGATTGGTTTTGGTCGCAACTTCGTCACTATGACGCATGGCCGGGCGACAGTTTCATTGAAATGACTATGGAACCCGGAAACTATATTCTTGAGATCGCTTACAGGGAAGATGGATTATGGATCGATGGATTTTTAATTACGAATGAAACAGATGTTGATCCGACTACTTTGCCCAATGAGATTCCATTTATTCCTGCAGGTATCAGCACTAAGCCGCATCCGGCAAATCAGGAAGAAGATGTCTATTATAAAACGATTCTTTCCTGGACACCTGGAAAAATCGTTGAAGTACCCAAGCATAATCTTTTCTTAGGCACGAATTTTGATGATGTAAACGAAACTACAATAGAAGGATCCCTTGGTGTAAACATCGTTGAAGAAAACCTCGATGTGAACAGCTACGATCCGGGTGATTTGGAATTTGGTTTAACCTATTTCTGGCGGATCGATGATGTAAACTCATCAGACTCCACTGTATATAAAGGCAATGTCTGGAGCTTTACAGTCGAGCCTCTCGCCTATCCCATCCCCGCAGCGAAAATAACTCCAACAGCTTCCAGCCAGTCAGCAGGTCAGGGGCCTGAAAAAACCATCGATGGCTCGGGATTGGACGAAAATGACCTTCACTCAGTCAATGCGACTGATATGTGGCTCAGTGCTCCCGGTGATCCGGGGTCGGCATGGATACAATACCAGTTCGATAAGCTCTATAAGCTGCATGAAATGCTTATATGGAACTATAACGGGGATACCATCCTTACTCTATATGGAATCAAAGAAGTGACGATAGAGTACTCTACAGACGGCACCACATGGAACCAGATAAATATTTCCGAATTAACCCAGGCGCCGGGTACACCGGATTATGCAGCCAATACGACGGTACCTTTTGATGACGTAGAGGTTAAAAATGTCAAAGTCACCGCTAACAACAACTGGATGGGTGGCGCCGGCATCTTTAACCAGTATGGCCTTAGTGAGGTAAGATTCATGCACATTCCTGTCAGTGCAAGAAAACCCGCTCCGGCAGATGGTGCAACAGACGTTGCGATAGATACGAACCTGAGCTGGAGACCCGGCAGAGAAGCATCTCAACATATAGTGTATTTAAGTGCTGACCAACAAGCTGTAGCAGACGGCACAGCGAATGCCACAACTGTGAACCAGCCCATTGACGGCCCCCTGTCTCTCGATCTGGGTAGTGTGTACTACTGGCGTGTTGATGAGATCAACGATCTTGAGGCGGTCCAAACCCGGCCGGGCGATGTCTGGAGCTTTACGACGAAGGAATATCTCGTTGTAGATGATTTCGAGTCCTACAATGACATTACTTCAGGTGAAGCCGGCAGTAACTTAGTCTATGAAACGTGGATAGATGGATATGATAATCCTTCAGCCAACGGCTCAACGATTGGTTACGCAACAGGCGAATCCATGGAAACAGACATCGTTCATGGAGGCAAGCAATCGGTTCCGTTGATATATAACAACACCGAAGCGAGTTTATCGGAAGTCTCTGTCGATCCAGCTAAACTCGCAGTAGGCAGGAACTGGACCGTTAGTGCTCCTGATGCATTGGTTTTGTGGTTTTACGGCGATCCGAACAATGCGGGAACTGAACAGTTGTACGTCAAGCTGAACAGTTCCAAGCTGACAATAAGCGGCATAGATTTGACACTGGCTGAATGGCAAAGTGCGGAGATACCCCTGGCGGACTTCGGTATTGATCTGACTAATGTCACACAGCTTGTAATCGGTCTGGAAAGAACCGGCGCCGGAAGTGAGGGCACTTTGTTTATGGATGATATTTGGTTGTATAAGTCGGCTCTTTAGTTTTTTCGGGAAAAATATATTGATATACGATGATCCCGATGCTTTGGGAAGCAGGCACATTGCTATGGAAGATGGCAGTATAAGTACAAATGCACCATCTCCCGGTATCTCCGGATACGCGATTACGGTCCAGGCTTGTGTTATATAAAATTGGCGGCCGGGTCATTGCACCAACAGATACAGATGGCTCCTGCCGGATACGAATTCCGGGCGCCACTATCCAGACGGTGAATCATCCCAGCGGCTGGGTACGGTAAAATAATGTCGGTTAGAGTTGGCCGGTACGGAGATATCGTCCACGGCGGCCATACGGTGCTTTACGGAATACTATTACGATTATCAGGATTGACTAAATAAGACTGTTATGTGACTATTGTTGATATACCGGTTTGAAAAAAGCCTCTGATAAAAGCAGAGGCTTTTACTTAATATTTCTTGATAGAACAACTATCAATCTGGCAAAAATCAGGTTGCGAGTAAGGTTTTACACATGATTCTCATCTACAGTTTTCTTACTCAAGAAACATGTAAGCATGGTTTTTACCTTTATTCTGAAGTCTTGTTATAGAAGGAAGGAGGCATTTTCAAATCTAAAAAATATTATCCCGGGCAGATATATGATGCCAAGTATGGACGGAAGGAAAATATCTTTCGCGTTTGTCTAAATTAAAAGGCATTTTTAAAGGAGGACTATTATGTGTAGAATAAAGATTTATCTAACCTGTTTTGGTCTATTAGCGTCTCTGGTCGTAACAAACAACGCTGTTGCAGGTCCAGACCTCGCCGGCTGGTGGAAGTTCGATGAAACATCCGGCACAATTGCCAACGATTCGTCCGGAAACGGGAACTATGGCACCCTTGTGAATGATCCTAATTGGATCGAAGGTCGTATCAACGGTGCAGTAGAACTTGACGGCACCGATGACTATGTTGAATTACCGATTGGATCTACCATTAATACGCTAACCGAATGCACAATCGCAACATGGGTAAACTTTTTCAACTCTGGTACCGCATGGCAAAGTGTCTTCGAGTTTAACAATGACACAACAGTCTATATGTTTCTTACTCCTGCCGTTAACACCATCGGCTCCATGCGTTTTGCCATCACAACGACAGGTAACGGCGACGAGGACGTGGTGGACGCCGGGAGTATGCTCGCCACCGATTGGCACCATATCGCCGTAACCGTCAGCGCCAGTACAACGACAATAATCATGTATCTCGATGGTCAGGAAGTCGGCAGAAACACCAATGCCGTCAATAATGTTTCAAGCCTGGGTGTTACAACCAACAACTGGATAGGCAGGTCACAAGCTATGGCAGAAACATACTTCCAGGGAGCGATAGATGAGTTTTTTATTTTCAGTCGGGTACTGCCCCAGCCGGAAATTAAGGGTCTTATGAAGGGTTACAGCAGGGAAATTGCCTCTGCACCAAGCCCTATGGATGAAGAGACAGACGTCTATCGCGATGGTGTTCTCAGTTGGACAGCGGGTGATAAAGCAAGCAAACATAATGTTTACTTAGGCACAAATTTTGATGATGTCAACAATGCCGATACAAGCAGTCCGCTCCTGATTGGTCCCGGTGTGAGCTCGGTGACACTTGATCCCGGTCGTCTGGAATTAAACCAACAGTATTTCTGGCGTGTTGATGAGGTTAACGCCCCGCCGGATAATACGGTCTTCAAAGGCAAAGTTTGGAGCTTTACAGTCGAGCCTTTCGCCTATCCCATCCCCGCCGCGAAAATAACTCCAACTGCTTCCGGCCAGTCTGAAGGTCGGGGGCCGGAAAAAACCATCGACGGCTCGGGATTGGACGAAAATGACCTGCACTCAGTCAATGCGGATGATATGTGGCTCAGTGCTCCCGGTGATCCGGGTTCGGCCTGGATACAATACCAGTTCGATAAGCCCTATAAACTAAATGAGATGCTAATTTGGAATTATAACGGTGAATTAGTTCTTTCACTATACGGAATTAAAGAAGTGACGATAGAATACTCTACAGACGGCACTACATGGAACCAGGCAAATATTTCCGAATTAACCCAGGCGCCGGGTACACCGGATTATGCAGCCAATACGATTGTTCCTTTCGACGGAGCAGAGGTTAAATATGTCAAAGTCACCGCCAACAACAACTGGATGGGTGGCGTCGGAATCTTTAATAAGTACGGTTTGAGCGAAGTAAAATTCATGTACATTCCCATCGTTGCAAGAAAACCCGTTCCGGATGATGGTGCGACAAACGTTGCTATAGATACATCTCTGAGCTGGAGACCCGGCAGAGAAGCAGCTCAGCATATAGTGTATTTAAGCACTGACCAACAGGCTGTAATAGACGGCACCGCGCCGGCTACAACTGTGAACCAGCCTGTTGACGGTCCCCTGTCTCTCGATCTGGACAGTATATACTACTGGCGTGTTGATGAAGTAAACGATATCGAGGCGGTCCAAACCAGGCCTGGCGATGTCTGGAGCTTTATGACGCAGGAATATATCACTGTAGATGATTTCGAGTCCTACAACGACATTATTTCAGGCGAAGCTGGCAGCAACTTGGTCTATGAAACTTGGATAGATGGATACGACAATCCTTCAGCCAACGGTTCAACGATGGGTTACGTAACAGGTGCGTCCATGGAAAACGACATTGTTTACGGAGGTAAACAATCGGCGCCGCTTTCCTATGACAACACCAGTGCGAGTTTATCGGAAATTACTGTCGATCCCGGAAAACTTCCAATAGGCCGCGATTGGTCCAAAGTTTCACCTAAAACTTTGGTTATCTGGATTTATGGCGATCTGGGCAATACAGGCAACAACCAGTTGTATGTGAAGGTTGATAATTCCAAGTTCCAGTACGACAGCGATATCACAAAACCATATTGGAATCCTATAATTGTTGACCTGACAGGTGTAAATCTGGACAACGTTTCTTCACTGACCATCGGCCTCGAAAGGATCGGCGGCGCCGGCGGCTCGGGTGTGATATTGCTTGACGAAATCAGACTCTATGGAGTCGTTTTGCAACCTCCGGAAACAATCTGGCTCGAAGCAGAAGCGGCCGATTCGATTGAGGCACCAATGATGATTTATGATGATCCCAATGCCTCTGGTGGACAGTATATTATGAAAGATCCGAATGCGGCTACAAGCACCGGTAGTCCTCCTGATGATGGTTTAGCCTCTTATCAGTTTACAGTGGTGACCGGCGGCGTATATAAAATCACCGGCCGTGTCATTACCACGGGTAACAATGACTCCTTCTGGCTGCGGATTCCCGGCGCCACTATGAATGTAGCGGGTGATCCCTCTAATCCGGGCTGGATTGAATGGAACGGCTTGACTCAGGAAGGCGTCTGGGGCTGGGAAGATGTATTCAGCTCTGATGACGATGATGTTACTGTTGAGTTCACATTAGAGGCCGGGACTTATACACTGGAAATCAGGTACAGAGAAAATGAAAGTCAGCTCGATGCATTAATGATTACCCAAATCGACTAAACAAAGCTCGTCTAACTATTGTGTTTAATAAAGCCCCTTCTTACAAAAAAGGGGCTTTTTTCTTTATCTTCGCCTGTAGCTTCCTGACTTTGTGATTCGACCAAATATTAACAAAATCTTCCTGTGTGATTGGAATTTGGGGTTTTTATAATGGGCGATGCAGGATTCGAACCTGCGACCCGCTGATTAAGAGTCAGCTGCTCTGCCAGCTGAGCTAATCGCCCTAACTTGTTTTCAAATCGAAGACTTTACAATCCATAGGGCTTTATTGCAAGAAAATTTCTGTTTTTACCTCATCCCGCCCTGCTTATAAACCGCGAAATATGCTTGCAAAGCTTAATATTTTGGAATATAAACGTGCTTTGAATATTAAAATCAGGACCATAGAGACATTACGAGAAACACAAGGACCAGATATGAAATACAGCCGCATGTTCATTCCAACCGTAAAGGAAGTTCCTGCCGATGCAGAGACCATCAGCCACAAATTGCTGGTTCGGGCCGGTATGATGCGTAAAGTCGCCAGCGGTACATATACGTACCTGCCGTTAGGCTGGCGCAGCCTGCTCAAAATCATCGCGATAGTTCGCCAGGAAATGAACAGAAGCGGCGCACAGGAGATTCTTGTGCCCTCAATGCAGCCGAAAGAGCTGTGGGACAAAACCGGCCGAAGCATCGACTACGGCCCTACTATGTTCTGCCTTGAAGACCGGCACGGCAGAATGAACGTCCTGAGCCCTACGGCCGAAGAGGTCTTTACCTTTCTTGCGGCG
>CAYVXS010000183.1:0-6372 GCA_964454885.1 uncultured Pirellulales bacterium | reverse complement strand
CAGGTTTTGCACGGCGTACATCCACATGAATCACACATTTTTCCACGCCTTAAAAAAAGCTATCAATAATTTCATTTCACCAGAGGCATTACGGAAACTTACAATGAGCTTCCAACTGCGCCGTCATAATAAATCTGTATTTAAGAAAAGCAATAAAATTTTTTAAAATTTTTTCTCATCATATTGTGTTGAATTTGGCTGTTAATTCTGGCCTCTAACAGCCTTGCGGAGAGAATTCGAGATTATCTACAGGAGCGCCTTCATGATTTAAAATTTCTTCTTGTTTGCATATTGAAAAGTTAATTATGCATTATATGGCACAGGTCAATAGTTCCAGAAAACCGAGAAGTATCCAGCAGGCAACCGCTGGGATGAAGATAATAATCGATAAAATTTGTATTAATCTCCTGCGGCTGTTCAGTGACATCAGAATTAAAATGATACAAATCACCAGCAGGAACAGCCCGACTGTGGCCGAAGGCGCATGGGGCATTTTTCCGGCGTTCGGCCAGCCAGTTGCTAACAACCGGGCGAACGGCCCGAAAAGATTCGCAATGCTGCCGATGATGCATGTTTTAACACTGATGTAATCCGGCCGGGCGATAAAATGCAGCAATCCTGCGAGAAATCCTGAGCCTAACCATATAAAAAGGTAGATTACTGCAAGCCTTCGTTTTGCTATCGGTGGTTTTGCGGGTTCTTTTAACATGATGTCGGCAAGTTTTATTTGTACATTGGCGGCAGATCTTCCAGAAATAATGTAAACGGCTCCGCCTCGAAGGCCTTGAAATTCTCAGCGGTTGCCGCGCCGGGGAATGCGGCGTAATTTTGTTGATAGCCCTCGTTTCGCCAGACCAGCACCCAGGCGAGCTTTTTTGTTGATTCACTCGATGTAATATTTGCGAGCAGGACATCCGTCCACCACATGGTGTTATCGGTGTTTTGACGAACACCGGTTTCGGTAAGAGCGGCTATTTTGTTCCGCTGCTCTGCTATCGAAACGATGGTCTCCAGCGCTGTGCGGACCTCGTTTTTTATCTGGGTGGTTCGGAATGCGCCGTAGTTATCGTGACCGATGATATCGATGTAGTCGTCGCCGGGATAGCATTCGAGATATTCTTCCGGACTTTTGAAACGGTCCGGCGAGTAACATGTGATAAGATTATGCAGTCCCTTGGTCTTTCTGAGATAATCGATAGTCAAATGCCAGAGCTGTTTGTACTCGTCCGGCGTACACCAGCCGGTACCCCACCAGAACCAGTCGCCGTTGTGCTCTTGGAAGGGTCTGAAGATAATCGGAACCGGTTCACCGTTGGGGCTTTTGAGATCGGCGATAAAGGCCGCGACCTGGTCCAGTTTGGCAAGATAAGTTTTGTGCATGTCACCGTCGGGCAGAAGGCGGCCGACAACTTTCTCCTTGGTCCAGGCACTTTTATTCGAACCGGGAATGCGGGCGTGCCAGCTAATGGTATTGATCCCGCCTTTTTCGTGGCCTCGGGCGATCCAGATTTTCATGTTCTCGAAGGGGACGCCGTCGATGTTGGTTTCATCCCCGATGTGACCGATATCCCAGCCGAATACAGCGGGGAACTTACCACAGAGACGATAAACGTCGCTGTCGAAGCTGTTCGCGCCGGATTTCCATCCCACACCGTAGGCGAGTGTGTCCTGGTGTCCGAAGAGAATACCCTCACGGGCCAGCTTATGTAGATTTCGGTACAGGGCCTTTGTCTCGGGCGTTGCTAAAGTATCTGTAGGTTGAGATGTCGAACTCGGATCTGCTTTTATCTGGGCGGTTTCTCCGAAAGCGATTGCGTTTGTCCAGTCAAATGTCGAAAATATTAAAACCACTCCGACGATAAATAAAGCGGGACATTTGAGAACTTTTATGAATTGCATAATATCTTCCTATGTTATTTTGTACCTTTTGTCCAAATCCTTTTAATCTATGCTCTTCCACCATGGGTTGTCGAGATTTTGCTTTATCAGGATGCATCGCTGCTGAACGCACAGGTTCGAATGCAGCGGGTCCGCCGGCGTATTAGTGATGTAATCAAGCAGTTTTTCTATCGTGCTGGTCGCGACGTGGGTTCGTGTATCGGATGAGCCGTAGTAAATGAAAACTTCGCCGTTTTCACGGGCAACCCAACCGCTGGAAAAGAGCACGTTGGAAACGTCCCCTACCCTCTCGTCTCCCTGAGGGCACATGAAATATCCGCCGGGTTTTGCAATGACCTTCCAGGGCTCTTTCAGGTCCGTCATGAACATGTACAGGACATATCGATACCCCGCCGCGGTGTCACGCACTCCGTGTGCCAGATGGAGCCAGCCTTTTTTTGTCTTGATGGGAGCAGGTCCCTGGCCGTTCTTGCCCTCGTTGATTGTGTGATATGTGCAGCGGTCGATAATAACTTCCTTTTTGATTTGTGCCTTTTCGATGTTCTCGCACAGCCCCCATCCGATTCCTTCGCCGGTCCCGGTGGACTTGAAGTCGGCCATCGGACGGGTATAAAAACCGTACTTGCCGTCTATGAATTCCGGGTGCAGCACGCAGTTTCGCTGCTGTGCCGACGGTGTCACTAAATCAGGCAGTCTTTCCCATGTTTTTAAATCCTTAGTTCGTGCTATGCCGCAGCGCGCAATTGCCGCAGAAGGGTCTTCCGGGTGGTCATCGTCGTGACGTTCGGCACAAAAAATCCCATAAATCCAACCATCCTCGTGCCTGGTCAGGCGCATGTCATAGACGTTGGTTTCCTCGGGCTCGGCCGGCGGCATATCGACGGGGTAATCCCAAAATCGAAAGCGGTCGATGCCTGAGTCACTTTCCGCGACGGCGAAAAACGACTTGCGGTCGGCTCCTTCGACTCGCGCGACAAGGCAGATATTTCCGTCCAGCTCGATGGCCCCGACGTTGAAGACACTGTTTATCCCCATTCGTTCGCAGAGTAGCGGATTTGTTTTCGGGTCGAGATCGTATCGCCAGTAAACCGGGGTGTGCGCCGCTGTCAGCACGGGATTTTTATATCGCTGTATGATGTCGTTTGTCTCACTCACTGCGACGTTTGGTTGTTCTGTCAGAACCTCATGATCGGCCAGGAGTTCTTTGACACGCTCTTTGTATTCGGTTTGTTTCATTGATACTATCCTCCTGTTATAATTTTTCCCCTGATACGGATTCGTCTGCTAATCGTGTTAATCTTTTGATTATCTCCAAACATGCACGAATGTTGTGATACGGCCCTTTCCACTGAGATACTTTCGGCTCGGCCGGGTCATGGCGGCCGGTTGTGTCGATTCGCCAGAACCACTCACCATTGTCCCGATCGATGAAGTATTTTTCGATGAAATCCCATGCTTTTTTTGCTGCTTCGAGGAACGCTTCATCACTTGAGAGTTCGTAAGCATTCAGAAAGCCCACGACACTCTCGACCTGCGGCCACCATTGCCTGTTGGGGTCTGTGACTTGTCCTGCCCTGCCCTCGTAGCACAGGCCGCCGTCGTTGTCGAGTCCCTCGGCCAGTGTGAGCCTTGCTAATTGGAGGGCCAATTGCCTAATGCGTGTAGTTAAAGCAGGTTCTTCCAGAACATCGGCCGCCTCGCACAGCAACCAACTGGCCTCGATATCGTGGCCGAACGTGTAATTGTCCGATTTAGGTCGCCACGTGTCATCGAAAAAGTGATTCAGGTGTCCGGTGTCCTTGTCCGTAATCCGCTGATCGAAGATGTCGATTAATTCCGTCAGGTGCTCCCGAAGCCGACTCTCAGGCCGGATGCGATAGAGATTCGTATAGGCCTCCAGAAGGTGCAGGTGATTATTCATGGATTTTTTTTCGTCCATGTCCTTATCACTTAGACGTAAGTCGTCGGCAATCGACCAGTCACGATTGCAAACCTCGATATATCCGCCGCAGGTCCGGTCCCGGCTGTGAGTTTCAATCAAGTCGAATGTTTCCATGACCCTGTCGAGTGCTGACGAATCTTCGAAGGCATGGTAATACTCGGCCAATGCGTAGATATAGAATGCCTGGCCGTAAATTTTCTTTTTTTTATCCAGCGGGTGCCCCTTATAATCCAGCAGCCAGAAAACTCCGCCGAACGAGGTGTCCCGAAAATATGCTTCGAGATAATCGTATGCAAGCTGTGCCGTTTCCCGGAAACGAGAATCCTGATTGAACCGATACAGGGCGGAAAATGCCCAGAGGATTCTTGTGTTCAGAATCAATCCCTTTGGTGCTTCGGGAACAATTGTCGCGTCGTTTGACATTTGGCCGGTGAATCCACCGTGTTCGTAATCAATTGCTCTTTCCACCCAGAATGGGACAAGGTCGTTCTCCAGCTCCTCTCTTACGGTCGTACTGAATTGTTGAATCGTTTTGGATGACATTATTGTTTATTATAGAATTTCAATTCACCCGTTTTTACCGGACAGCTTGACTTAAAAGTTTACCATTTTTATCGGTATATGTATAGAGGCAACTGATTGCAGTAAAAGATTCCTATCTGTCTTTTCTCTGTTTCTTTCATGCCAGTGGTTCGTAGAATTTTTCGGGTTTTTGGCCGAGGGTGTTTGTGAGAGTGCCGAGCTTTTCGATGGAGGCGTCTATTCGATCGCCGGCTTTTAGGAAATTACCGGTGGCCATAGCGACGCCGGAGGGCGTGCCCGTGGCGATGATGTCACCCGCTTCGAGTGTCATGATGTGGCTGAGGAACGAAACGATGTCGGCCACGGAATAAATCATCTGTGAGGTGTTTGCATTCTGGCGGACCTGGCCGTTGACGGTCAGCTTCATGTCGAGGTTCTGGACGTCGTCGATTTCATCCGCTGTCAGCAGATACGGTCCCATCGGGCAGAAGCCGTCGGCCCATTTGCCGTTGAGCCAGTCGTAAAATTCATCCCATGGGCGCTTGGCCCTGTTTTTGACGAAGGTGACACTACGGGCCGAGACATCGTTGACGATTGTATAACCGGCCACAAAACTGAGGGCATCCTGTGACTCGATATTCTTTGCCAGTTTTCCGATAACGACTCCCAGCTCGAGTTCATAGTCTATCGTCTCGCTGTAAACGGGCCAGGGGATTTCCTTCTCCGGCCCGGTGACGGCGGTAGCGGGCATGATAAACGGCCGGGGCACTGTGGTATTTCGCGGTGAATCCGACAGTCCTAATTGAAAGCCGCGAGAAATGTTGGCCTCTTTGATATGTTCGCTGTAATTTCCGGCTAAGGCGATGATTTTGCCGGGACGCGGAATAGGTGCGAGAAGCCGTACCGAATCGGGGACGATTAAATCATCGGCAGAACCTGCAATCTCGGAGAGTTTCGAGAGGCAGTCCTGCCCTCGCCGGAGGATTTCTTTTATACTTCTCGGTGGATTCGGACCGTCCCAGACGCGGGGAATATCAATCAATCCGTTATCGGTTAATATCGCGCAACTGATGGAATCGTCTCTGGAATATGTCATGAGTTTCATGAGTTCGGCCTTATAGGTGTTCGGGTTCTGTTTGTCGGAACATGACACTTTCTACGCGGTAAAAGTTATCAGATTCGGTGTAACGAATCAAATACTATTCCGGCGGCTACCCTAATTGATGGTGTGGTATCTCGGATTTTGTTGGTTTTTGCTACGGTCGGCCACTGCCGATAATTAGTCGATAAAGGCATTCGAAGTATTTGACAATGCAGCACTAATCGTATATATTAGCTCCCCAAAGAAAAATTCGTTTTCGTTTAGCGTTCACAAATTTGAAATCCTGTGAAAGGTCTATTATGAACACACTCCGCAATATTGTGATGCTGGTATTCGTTATCCTGGCTGTATTGGTGTTTCAAGGCTGCTCTACCGGGCCCGGCAGCGTTGCCCGCGACACCGTGTCTGTCGGTGCTGCCGTTGAGTCCGCGGCCGGTGATGACGGTCGCAGCCTTGCGCCTTACTTCACGCCGGCCGCATCGGGCGTCAAGGCGCCGGATCCCGACGGATTCCTCCAGCGATGGCTGCTTCTCGAACCGATTAAACAGCCGATCCGAACCAATACCTTGTTTACCGAAAGCTACGTCCGGAAAGATATCACGACCGAGTACTTTCCCAACCAGTTCACCGTGGTTCCGAAAGACGGCGACAAGGTGACGGTTGACGACGTGGAACTTGCATGGCATGCCCTGGACTCTACCACGTGGAACGTCAAGCTCTTTCGCTTCGCCTATGGCCTGAACAAGCCGGAGTATGGCGTCATGTTCTGGGCCGTTACCGTCGTCGATTGCCCGCGCCAGATACAGAATGTGCGTATGGCCGTCGGCTCGAATTCGGCGTCCATGTGGTGGCTCAACGGCGAAGAAGCCGTCACCCTCTTCGGCGATCGGCGCATGGTGATGGATGA
>CAYVXS010000182.1:0-6395 GCA_964454885.1 uncultured Pirellulales bacterium | reverse complement strand
GAGGGATATAGGTTTATAAGAATTCCCCGGGATGCAGAATCCCAGCCAAATTTTCATAATTTTCGTCCTCTACCGGAACTAAAGACGATTTAGGAAGAATTACCTGCTTAATTTACTTGTCTTCATGCATCACATTGTTATAATGCGGCAGTTTTATCGAGGGAAATAAATGGCCGTACTAAATGTAAATATTGACCATGTTGCTACGGTGAGGCAGGCCCGGCTGACCGATGAGCCGGACCCCGTCTGGGCCGCGGCGGAATGTGAGTTGGCCGGTGCGAACGGGATAACGGTCCACCTTAGACAGGACAGACGTCATATCTGCGACCGGGATGTTCGTCTGCTCAAGGAAACCGTCGCCTGTAAACTGAATCTGGAAATGTGCATGGCCGAGTCCATCGTTAAAATCGCCGAAAAGATTCGACCGGACCAGGTTACGCTCGTTCCGGAAAGAAGAGAGGAACTGACCACAGAAGGCGGGCTGGATTGTGCAAAAAACCAAAAACGACTCGCCGAAGTAGTAAAAAGAATGCACAAAAAAGGTATCCTGGTCAGTACTTTTATTCGACCGGACAAAGAGCAGATAACAGCCTCGGCCCGGACAGGCTGCGATGCCGTTGAATTGCATACGGGAAAATATGCAAATTCCGGGACTCAAAGAACCATCAAAAAGGCCCTGGACGAGCTTGCATTCGGCAGAGACTTTGCGTTGAAAAACAAGTTAGTAGTTCACGCCGGACACGGCTTAACGTACCGAAATATAGCCGATGTGGCCAAAATTGAAGGCCTGAGCGAATTTAACATCGGGCACAGTATTATAGCTCGATCAGTTTTCGTCGGCATAAGGCAGGCTGCAACTGAAATGATAGAATTGATTAACAGATACAATTTACGGTAAATTTTTGAGAAAATTCGACTTTAAAGAGGGATTCCAACATACAAGATTAGGAGATTGAAATGTTTACAGGAGCAATGGTGGCATTAATAACACCTTTTCAGGATGGTGAAATCGATTTCCAGACTCTCGAGGAATTGATTGACTTCCAATTAAACAACGACATAGACGCAATTGTTCCGGTTGGGACAACCGGCGAATCTCCGACTTTAAGTCATGACGAACATAAACAACTAATCGAGCGGATTGTGAAAATCGTGGATGGGCAGACTCCCGTAATCGCCGGAGCCGGCTCAAACAGCACAGCCGAAGCAATCGAGCTGACGGCTTTTGCAAAGAAAATAGGGGCAGATGCGACTTTGCAGGTAACTCCCTATTATAACAAGCCGACCCAGGAAGGTTTCTATCAGCATTTTAAAGCTATCGCCGAAGAAGTTGATCTGCCGATAGTTCTATATAATATTCCCAGCCGATGTGGGGCTGGCATGACACCAGATACAATTGCGCGTCTGGCGGAAATTGAAAATATTGTCGCAATTAAAGAGGCAACTGGTAGTCTCGACCAGGCCAGCGAAATTGCAATTCAATGTGATATTACAATAATCTCGGGCGATGACTCCCTTACGCTTCCGTTGGCTTCGGTCGGCGGAAAAGGCGTTATCAGTGTAGCAGCCAATATTGTGCCGGCTGACGTCAAAGCGATGACCGATTTGATTCTCGAAGGAGATTTAGCTTCCGCCCGGCAATGGCATAATAAATTATTCACCCTGTGTAAGAATATGCTCACTCTGGCGACGAATCCCATTCCTATCAAGGCGGCGATGGCGATGCTGAATATGGCTCCGGAAGAATTACGGCTGCCGATGACACCTTTGGAAGAGAGTAAAAAAGCCGTTCTCAGACAGACATTAAGAAATTATGGCCTGTTGGAATAAGTTTGCTCTTTGAATTGCCGCTTATATTACTAAGATATGAAATGCAAAAAGTGGAACCCTGTTTTGCTTAATTTTACAAAATGGTAAGGTAATTACGGAGCGAGGAAAAAGTCAGTTTCGCAGGAGGGAACTTCCACTCCATGATATATGTCTGTATCCTGTATAGTAAAAATATCGTCATGAGCATCGCTGGTGTGACGCGTTTTAAGAAACTCGACGTGCCCGTCACGAAACAGGACGTTCTGTCCGCGACGATTGTGGCTGCTGCTGTTAATAGTCAATAATTCCTTATTCAAACGAACTCTAAGTGTACTGTTAAAATTCGGTAGCTCTTCAAATAGTGGATTCATATCTGCCATAATAACTTTTCTGCATAGCAATTTACCGCTTTTTGTCGTTCTGCAGCTTACCTGAAAGCTGTAAGTTACGTAACGCCTGTCGGGGAAATCCTTATAATCCCTTATTTTTGAGGGCTCTATTTTAAGATTTCCGCCGGCTTTATTACCGGGGCAAATGAATATCTCAGGTTGTACATACTTTTCCCGAACTAATAAATACACCCTACGGGTATTTGATTGGTTCTCCGCACCCTGATAACCTACTTTCCACCATGGTGCTCCTTCTGCTGTCGCCACTTCAGGCAGGTTGTCATCGTGATCGGATATATAATTCGTCAAACCCTGAAAGAAACTCCCCAATTGTGTGCCACATTTTTTCTGTAAATGTTTTTGGCGGGCAAAGCTCATAGTAGGTACTAATATACCGACAATAAGCATTATCGAAGCTGCCACGGCGGCCATTTCAACCAGATTGCCCCAGAAACCAATCCTCGCAGGAACCTTTTTCGTTTGCTCGAATGCAAGCAACTGCTCAAGCTGATGCTGGCTCGAATGTTTATGCTCATTTACAAAAGAAATCGTACTTTCGACCAAATCATCCGGACATATCTGGAGTTCTATACTATCGAGCGGCTCAAGAGAGAATTTGATTTTGGAGCAGATTTCAGCCGCTTTCCTGTTGGTGGATATCAGTCTCCGGGCTTCTTCTGTTTGTTCTTCTGAGGTTAAATCTAAACAGTAATCAAATAACAGCTTTTTCTGTTCGTTGCTGAGCGGATTCATTTAGATTCTTTGCTCCCGTTCGATGCTTTCCAGTCTTTAGCAAAACGGCCAACTGCCGTATGCAATCTACTTTTAACCGTTCCTATAGGTATACTTAGAATCTCGGCCATTTGTTTGTAAGAAAATTTGTTAAAATACGCTAAAATTAATATTTCCCGGAGATTTTCCGGCATATTCATTATAATACGACCAACGTGCAATGCGGTTTCATTTTTTTCAATCTCCTCATGCGGCATACTTATTTCCGAGGCTGTAAGGGTATTGATAACTTCATCAAAAGACAAATCCTGTGCGTCGGCGATTGTACCGATTGGAATTGCAGATGTTCGCTGCCATTTGCGAAGGGCATCTTTTGCTTTATTTGCCGCAATTGTGAACAACCAGGGACGTAAAGGGCGGGTATCGTCGAAGCTATCCCGGCTGGTAAACAATTGTAGAAAGGTTTCCTGAAAAACGTCTTCAACAAGGTCCTGTCGGTTTAGAAACTGCCTCAGAAACGAATATAGACCGTCTTTATAGCGATTAACGATAAGACGAAATGCTGCCTCATCCCCGTCGGCATAACGAGCCAGAAGCTGGGCATCTGTAAGTTTTTTCAGTTCCGTTTTCGCCATTCGATGCTCTTATAACAAAGTTATGAAAAAATGAAAAGCGACCTTAATTATAAGCAATATAGTAGGAAATTAACAACTAAATTATAGATTATTTGTCGTAACAGATAAAGACCGATAATTTAGTATTCTATCATTTATTGTTTCCGGACCTTCTGCCTCAATCCGAGATTATAGAGCGATGCGGAGAATTATTGGTTATCAGCATTACGATCCCAATGTCGATTGATTCTTAGACTTATTGGCCTTATGTATTTTGGACAGGTTATCCGGAGAATTAGTAGAATATATTGACGATGGAACATACGAAATGTAAAATCGGCCGGCTTAATGCAGATTCATACTGTGGCAATATTTACTAATGGGCAAAACAGGCAAAAACGAAAGGATTCTCAAAAAGCAGCATGCAATGCGGCGGGTTTTACTTGCGTTGCTGCCGTGTATCGCAGGAGCGGTTTATTTTTTCGGCTGGCGAATCCTTTTTATCGTAGTCTTCTCTGCGGTTGTCGGTTTTATTGTGGAGCTGATTTTCACCCGTCTTCGCGGCGAGCCTGTCAGCGAAGCGGTTTTTGTCACAACGACTTTATTCGCCCTTGTTATGCCTCCGACAGTGCCGTTGCATGTATTAACGATTGGAATCGTTTTTGCCGTGATGTTCACAAAAGAGGTTTTCGGAGGATTCGGGAGGAATATTTTTAATCCAGCGTTAGCCGGTAGGTGTTTTGTATATATTTGCTTTCCAGTGGCTGTGACGGCCACGTGGGCACCGGCAGCAAGTGGGACATGGGGTGCTATAAATCGCTGGACGACAGCTCCTAATGTGGACTCGGTTACGAGTGCCACGCCAATGGCATACCTGAAGGCGAAAAATATCGTGCCTGGCAGCGGTGAAAACGCAGTGATTAATATTCCCTTCGTTATCGATAAAAATCAGGTTGTCACTGTTAAAAAATCTACCCTTCTAAAAAGTCTTTTTTGGGGACGTATTAGCGGGACAATGGGTGTTACGAGTGCGCTGCTGATTTTAATCGGTGGTATTTATCTATTCGTTACAAAGACGGCAAGCAGGACTATCATACTATCAGTTATTATAGCTTATGCCGTATTGAACCAGGTTTTGTATTGGGCTGGTGTGGAACCGGTTCCGGGAGCTTTGCCGGCCATACTCGGCGGAGGCTTTTTATTCGGGGCCTTTTTTATGGCCACCGACCCTGTCAGCTCACCCAGAACCGAACCGGCAAAAATTATTTACGGAATTATAATCGCATTGTGCACGACGGTTATAAGAAACTTTTCCATATTCAACGGCGGATTGATGTTCTCCATCCTGATTGGAAACATGTTCGCCCCGATACTTGACTACGCAGTGCATTCAATTAAAACCGGCAAACAAAGTGTGGTAAATAAATGATACGAAAAAAAATATGGTTTCCCGTGGTTTATATGTTCTGCCTGACGGCTTTTTTCAGCACGATAGTCATCGGCTTCACTCAGGCAACAAACCAAAGAGTTGAGGCAAACGAGAAGCTTGCTTTCGAAAAGGCCGTGCTGGCCGCCCTGCCGGGATTGTATAAAGAAAATTTAAGCCGGATGGAATTACACAAAAGATTCACCGAATCTGTTAGCCCGCCGGATGATTCTTCCGGTGCCGCTTATACATTAAAACAAAACGGACGAATCGTCGCATACGCCCTGCCATTTTCCGGCCAGGGCTTCTGGGCCCCCATAAAGGGAGTCATTGGAATCAAGGCGGACAAAAAAACAATTACCGGCATAGCTTTCTATCAACAAAACGAAACGCCGGGACTCGGAGCGGAAATCGCAAAGACCGCGTTTACAGAACAATTCCCGGGTAAAATAATTTCAGTCAACGGCCAGCCGATAAATATCAAACGTCCTGGTGCTGTTCTGGGTAACAGCGATGTTCATGCCGTAACCGGGGCGACACAAACGAGCACACGACTGGAAAACATAATCAACACCTGTTTGAAAGAATGGTTATCCGGAAGGATCGAACAAGGTAACAAAGAATGACAAAGAATACTTCACGATCCCAAAATAAAGGCATCATGGCGGAAGGCCTCTGGCACAATAATCCCGTATTCAAACAGGTGCTGGGGATATGCAGCACATTGGCAGTGACTAATCTTGTGCTCAATACCCTTGTCATGTGTGTCGCTTTGATATTCACACTGTCACTCAGCTCTTTTACGGTCTCTATCCTTAGGGAATTTACGCCGCGTAATATCAGGATGATGATTGAGACTTTGATTATCGCATTTTATGTAATTATCGTGGACGTGATGCTGAAGGCCTACTGGCCGGAGATGAGCAGTAACCTTGGTCCTTATGTCGGGCTTATCATAACAAACTGCATTGTAATGGGAAGATGCGAGGCCTACGGCAATTCCAATCCCCCTACCAAAGCATTTGTGGACGGCTTTTTCAATGCACTCGGCTACACTTTCATACTATTAATTATCGCCACCTTTCGGGAAATTCTTGGTATGGGTACGTTCCTGGGATTTTCCGTGCCTTATTTCAGCGGGCCACACTGGGACAAATGGATTATTATGGTTATGCCGCCCGGCGCCTTTTTTATGCTGGCTCTTGTGACATGGATATTCAGGTCGATCCAGTCGGCTAATGAGGAAAAGACAAAATGAACGATATTCCGCAACTTTCTCATGCTTTTGTTGTTTTTATTTCCGCCATATTCACACAGAATATCCTGTTAAGCTACTTTCTGGGATTGTGTCCTTTCATCGGTGTCTCACGTGAAGTAAAGACGTCATTCGGCCTGGGGCTTGCGGTTATCTTTGTAATGACTTCG
>CAYVXS010000181.1:1422-6426 GCA_964454885.1 uncultured Pirellulales bacterium | reverse complement strand
CTAATTTTTCCTTTTGTATCCACGGCGGGTTTGCCTTTTTGGAGGAGGAGGATGAGGAGGAGAATGAGAAGATGGTTGTGAAGTTTTTTTCGCCTGTCTAAATGACAGATCACACAATGGCCGGCCCGGTCGTCAACGGGGCAGTTGAAACGGGCGGCTGGACCGGCTGGCAACCCGCAATATCAAAAAAAAGAGCCGCCCTCCTCCGAAGACGACTCTTTTCATATTCCTGTCCTGATTCTCTTATTCCTGTGGCTGCTCAATTACCCATGTGTATTCGGTGTTGCCTTTGGTTTTGCCGGTCGAATCGAACTCGGTGTAAGTCATTTTAATCTGCTCGAAATTAAGTGTCACTTCCTCACGGGGAGCATCATCGCTTTGAGAAGCAACACCGATTGCATAAGATGTGACCAGTACATTCTTCAGCTCGTAGGCCAGATACGTTTCACGGCTTGTACCGAAGGCCTGCGCGGTCACATGAATTTCGACCGTTGGATAAACAGTACCATTGCATACAGCCTCGGCCAGCTTCGGGCTGACTTTGTCGATGGTCTTTACAATTCGAACTTCTTCGAATATCGGGCTCACCCTTTGCCTTAGCAATCCAGAGCTGGAGATTGACATGCTATGAGCCTGATCGAATGTGATTACTTCACACCAAGCTCTGTGATTTTCATCCAGCACCTCTCCGTCAAGTCCCTCGAATTTTATGTATATATCGCTTGGCCCCCGGTTCATTTCCGGAACAAACTCAACGGAAGCTTTTGCGAAATCGACCATGTCGTAAACCTGTTCCGGTGATGTCGTAGTTTCACCGGCTGTAGTTGAATTCTTTGTTCCTATGGCGGCAAGCAGCATGAACAGAAACAGACCGACAAGGGCCGATATACTGACAATTTCATTTACACTGTATTGCTTTTTTTTCATTGATTATCCCTTTCATCCGCTTTGACATTCCGGTCAAAGACCACGAATGCAAAATAAATATCGGCAAAATTACTTTGCGGGATAAGTTCCGGTTTTCTTTTTTCCCCTTTTGCGACGTGATAGAGACTTATTTCCGATAATAGCCCGTTGTTACCATATATACAGGCTCCAGGTGGTTCGGCAATGATAAAACCTTGCCAACTGCGGCGTCGTCGAAGGCCCCGACGGCAACTGAGCCAAGACCGAGAGATTCGGCCTGGAGATGGATGTTTTGGGCGGCGTGCCCGGCCTCCATATATACGTAACGAATCCCCCGCCTACCGTAATGGCCTGTGGTCCGGCTGAATTCGGCGGTAAAAACCATTGTCAGCGGTGCCTCGCGAATAAATTCCTGTCCCCATGCCGACAAGCACAGTTTCACACGCAAGTCGATCTCGGAAAGTTGTTCGAGAGCATGTTCGCCGGGCAAGTAATTAAATAAGCCGTCGGCAGTAACGATGAAAAGCTCAAGAGGATACGTTGCACCGGCCGAAGGTGTGGTTCGGTATCTTACACCGGGCTGTTGTCCCTGGGCGGCCCAGGCAAGTTGACCGATTTGTTCGAGTGTCAGCGGCTCCGGTAGAAAATCACGCCTGGAACGCCGAGATTTCATCGCCTGTTCCAGTGACATCGAACCTTTTGTATTCGGCGGAGCGAGTTTTATTATCACGTTCAATCCTGTGTTTAAGGTCTTTTGGTTTTGACAAAACTTTTGATTTTCGCCGGTGAAAAAGTATTGAGCACATCGGCTTTTGTAACCCAGCCGCGACCGGCGGTCGCCACGCCGAAGCCCATCAGGTCGAGTTGTCCCGTGCTGTGAGAGTCGGTCCCGATGACTAATTTAACACCCGTTTCTATTGCCATTTTGCAGTGCGTGTCTCTGAGGTCCAGACGCATTGGATTGGCGTTTACTTCCAGGGCCGTGTGGGTTTGGGCGGCATGTTCAATCACGACGGCGATATCCAGGTCCATCGCCTCACGCTGGCCTATAAGCCTGCCTGTCGGGTGAGCGATACAGTTTACGTAGGGATTATCCATCGCTTTTAGTGTTCGCATAGTTACTTTCTGCCGGGGGCTTGCCAGGCCGGAATGGATCGAAGCGATTACAAAATCCAGCTCGGCGAGCAGTTTGTCGTCGAAATCCAGAGAACCGTCGGCAAGAATATCCATCTCGGTGCCTGCCAGGATGGTTACGCCTTTGACTTTTTCATTGATTTTTCTAATTTCCTTGATTTGTTGTGCCAGTTGTTTTTGCGTAAGGCCGTTGGCAATAGCAGACGATTTCGAGTGGTCCGTAATACAGATGTATTTATAGCCTAAATCTTTTGCAGCTTCGACAAGCTCGACAATTTCACAATTGCCGTCTGATGCGGTTGTGTGCATGTGAAAATCACCCTTAATATCCTCGAACTGGATTAGTTCGGGCAGGGAATGATTCTTTGCCGCCTCGACCTCACCGCGGTCCTCACGAAGGACAGGCTCAATATAATCGAGTCCGAGCTTATCGTAAATCTCCTGCTCGGTCCGCCCTGCTATCATCCTGTTGCCTTTGAACAGGCCGTATTCATTGAGCTTGAGTTTCTTTTTTACGGCGATTTCCCTCAGCCGGACGTTATGGTCCTTCGAGCCGGTAAAATATTGTGCTGCGGCACCGAAATTTTTTTCCGGCACAACGCGGACATCGACATGCACCGGCGTAGTCCGGGTCTGGATAATCGCCGAGCCTTTTGTCGGGCCGGCGGCAAGAACTTCCTGCACGAATCCCGCATTGGTAAATACCCCGATGATTTTTTCCCCCTTTTCCGAGGCCACTAATATATCTACATCACCGATGGTCTCGGCACGTCTCCGAAGTGAGCCGGCGGTCCTGATAGTTAAATTTTCGTCGTAGTTTTCCAAAAGGCGGATTACAATTTCTGCCGCTTCCAGGGCCTGGTCGAGACGGATTCGGCCGGTGGATGTTTCCAGAAATGCGATACCTTTGGCGATGGCCGTCGCTTTTTTATCTCCGAATCCGGGCAGCTCGGCAAGAGAGCCGGATTCGATTGCTTTTTTCAACTCGGCGATACTCGTGACATTCAATTGTTCGTAAACAGCCTTGACACCTTTGGGCCCCATACCGGGGATGGTCAGCAGCTCCAATAAAGTAGCCGGAATTTTTTTTAGCAGTTCCCGGTAAGCGGTTATTGTGCCTGTCCTGATGAATTCCTCGATCTTGGCAAGGCTCGATTTTCCGATGCCGGGCAATTCAGCTAATTCACCACTTGCCAGTAAATCCTCAATATCGGTCGGCAGCTCACCGATAACACGCGCTACCTTTTTATAGCTGTTGATGCGGAAACGGTCTTCCCCGAGTATTTCCATCACATCGGCCATCTGTTCGAAAAGCGTGCTAATTTCGGCATTTTTCATATCTTCGATTATATCTCCGGCAGCATAGAATCAAAGCGGGAATTTTTGTTGATGTGCCTTTGACGAAGGTTTTTATACTACCGCCGGAAATGGTTAATCAACCACAGAATAAGTGTCAGGATTATCGACAGTATAATGCTGCTCGCGATGGGGATATATATCCGCCAGTTCCGGGAGCCGAATTCCAAATCCCCCGGCAGTCTGAACAAACCGATCTTGCCCAAGAGAATAGTCAGCCCTCCCAGCAAGGCAATAATAATCCCCACTGCTATAAGCCACTTCCCTATTTGCTGTGGTCCCAAATCCATTTTATTTAATTCCTATGACAAACTGTAATTATATTATAAAGGTTTTTCAAATATGTTCAAAGTGTTAGAATATTTCCATGAATGAAGCGGATTGCGAAATACGAATCGGCACTTCCGGCTGGTATTACGAACACTGGAAGGAATTATTCTATCCGGCTGATATTCCCAAAAGTAAATGGTTCGAGCATTACGCCCGGCAGTTCGACACGGTCGAAATCAATAACACTTTCTACCACCAGCCGAAAGAGCAATCCATACAAAGATGGCACAAAATCGCCCCCGAAGGTTTTTTGTACGCCGTCAAGGCAAATCGGTATATAACGCATATTCAAAAACTCAAAGATACCTCGGAATCGTTGAAGCGGTTTTTCGGTGGTATCTATTTATTGAGACAAAAGCTCGGTCCTGTCCTCTATCAATTGCCGCCGAGTCTTCATATAAACCTCGACAGACTCGGGGACTTTATCAGGCTGCTGCCAAAGAGAACAATAGCCGTATTCGAGTTCCGGCATAAAAGCTGGTATTGCGACGATACGTATAAGATCCTCGAAAAATACGGCGCCGGCCTTTGCATTCACGATATGCCCGGCAATGAATCGCCACAGGTGGTGACATCAGATAAGGTTTATATCCGCTTTCATGGTACGGCCGGTAGATATTCAGGAAATTATCCGGAATCTGCTTTACGGAACTGGGCCGGGTGGATTAAAGACAAATCGAAAAAAGCGAGCGGCGTTTATATATATTTCAACAACGACGCCAACGGGTACGCAGTCAAAAACGCAAAACAATTAAAGGAAATGATAATTTAACGATTAGACCTATAGCTGGTTCGAGAAATACTACACGCCTGTCGTGAAATATCACAATCCATCATTTTCGAGCTTATAGGGCCAGCAATATTTCTCGTACTGGCCGTCTCGTTCCATTTGAGACTTATCGTTTTGGTCCTCGCCTAATGCGGAACGTACCTGCTGTACATGGGCATCGACAAAGACGGCGTTAACCGTGCCGCTATTGAGGTCTCCACCTTTCATAGCATGAAACGTGCCGAACCAGTCGCGGCCGTCACCGCACAGAGCATTATCGTTGAGAACCCAGACACAGCCGGGTCTGAGCCACATGTTCTCTTCGGAGAAGAAAAATATCTCCGAATGTTTCCTTGTGAATTCCGAACGTTTGTGCTGGCTAAGAAAATAATTCATACTGTAACTATAATAGGGAACAATGGGAATAGACTTGTCGTGACTCGGATGATTTGCTCCGTAGGATTTGGCAAGCACCTTGAATGTCGGGCACAAGTGCACTTTATCAGCCG
>CAYVXS010000181.1:0-1412 GCA_964454885.1 uncultured Pirellulales bacterium | reverse complement strand
AGCCGCTAAGTACGGCCAGAAGGGACCATCTGCGGGATATCTCGGATCATGCCATCGGCAGTAACGTTGATATCCGCTCACGGGCTCCTCAGTCATGACCAGGGACGTCCATGCGTTGGGATATTTATCATCGAAGTCATCCAGGTAAACGGTTTGTGCTATGCCGTATTGACGCAGGTTGGCCCGGCATGACATTTCCTGAGCCTGCTCCTTGACCCGTTGCAGAGCCGGCATGAGAATCCCCATCAACAATGCAATTATGGCGATGACCACCAACAATTCTATGAGTGTGAATCCTGTGTTTTTGTCCTTAAACATATTTGCCCACCTTCAAATCTGAATTTATGAAATATTTTAAAATATACAAATCGCTTTTGTATATTCATTCACGCATATATGTCGTTTTTTTTGTATATCCACAAGCTCTTATAGACTATCATATTTTAATTATCCCGTAAAGTCAATAAAAAATAAAACCTTTTTTTGTCTCAATAAATCGTCTTTTAATGCAAAGGGATATTTTTTAACTTATTTCCGGACAAAATGTTATAATTTCCATTTGGTTTAATAATTTTGAGCATTTGGGGTGTGCCGGCAAGTTTTTTCATAAAATTCGAAACCCATACCCGATTTCTACGCCTTTAATTATATAAAGGCTACTGATAGTATGTTTAAGGGAATGTTTTATCTGTATTATTTCTTAATGAAGTTCGAAAAGTATTTTCTTCCAAATGGTGGCACCTGTAAATGAAACGAAAACGGCTATTTGTCCTGCTTTTCATATTAACAGTATCGATCGTTATTTATCTTATGAATCCGTTTGGCTTAAAAGACGAGGAAATGGAAAAATTCCTTGCCAAGGCTGTCAAAGATGGGGATTTAAAACAAGTTCGTTCACTAAGAGCTAAAGGAGCTGATATCGATATACTAAATGCAAAAGGAGAAACGTTATTACATTTAGCAGTTGGCTATGGCCATCAAAAGACTGCGGAATTTTTAATTCTAAAGGGTATCAACGTAAACGCACAAGACAAGAATGGCATAACTGCGTTAGGCCGTTTGATTGGAGGGTATCGTAATAAAAGGATATTACCTGATGTCAAAAACTCAACCGAATACAATCAGCGGGCTTACTATTTTTACAGACAAAACGAATTCGATCGGGCGATAGAAGATTATACCTCCGCTGTTTTTATGAAGGAAGAAAATGACTTTGCCTATTATAGAAGGGGTCGTGCCTGGGCTGAAAAAGGCAATAACGAGCAAGCAGTAAAGGACTGGAAAAAGGCTATTGAACTTAACGGGCGAAATATTTTCGAAATCTATCATTCAAAACATTTACTTCAGACCTCTGATTCAGAACTTGATTCCCTGATGAGTGAAGCGGCTTTTAAGTACCTGGATTATTTGGA
>CAYVXS010000180.1:0-6428 GCA_964454885.1 uncultured Pirellulales bacterium | reverse complement strand
AACACCAAACAAAAAATCGCCTGTAATTTCGGATGTCCCAATCCCGAGGGTTATCGCAAGGCGCTTGCCAAGATGAAATTTGCCGAGAAGTTCGGGATTCCGATTGTCACCCTCATCGATACGCCGGGCGCTTATCCCGGTATTGGCGCCGAAGAACGGGGGCAGGCCCAGGCGATTGCGTTTAACCTCAACCAGATGCCTCGTCTGAAAGTGCCAATTATCTGTATCGTTATCGGCGAAGGCGGGTCCGGGGGCGCACTCGGAATAGGCGTCGGTGACAGACTGGCAATACTCGAGTTCGCATATTACTCGGTGATTTCACCAGAAGGCTGTGCGGCAATTTTATGGCGCGACGGCTCGCAGGCACCGCTGGCCGCGGAGGCGCTCAAATTAACGAGCAGGAACCTGCTTAAACTCGGACTCGTTGACGAAGTTATCCCCGAGCCGCTCGGCGGCGCGCACCGCAACCTTCATGACACTGTTTATAACGTCGAAAGCTATATTGTAAAAACACTGCGGGAATTAAAACGCATAAAAATCGACCAGCTCCTTGAAGCCAGGTACAGCAAGCTGCGTTCGATCGGGATGACCGCTACGGAAACGTTGGCTCGGAAAACCAAGACAGGCAGGGACAGGATAAAAGCGGCGGTTCAGGAAATTAAAAGCAAAGCAAAACAAATTCACGCCAAGGTATGATATAGCATATATTATAGGGCAGGCCTCCGTGCCCACCCTTTTTTGATAAATTCAGCCGATCTTTATTTCACGCGGGTCTTTGCCCTGTTCGATAGCTTCTATTTTTTTTACCCTTCTGAGATGTCTGCCGCCGCTGAATTTGGTGTTTAGCCAGACCTCCACCATTTTACGCAGCAATACTTCTCCTATCTGGTCACCGGAGAGACAGAGAACATTCGAATCGTTGTGGTCGCGCGAAACCTGAGCGGTCAGCTCATCGTGACACAGTGCCGCCCTGATACCGTGTATCTTATTTGCAGCCATACACATCCCGATCCCGGTCGCGCAGATTAATACGGCCCTGTCGGCCTGCCCCGTGGAAACAGCCGTAGCCGCCAAATACGCCGCATCGGGATAATCTACCGGATTGCTGTCACTGGTACCGCAATCGATACTCTCGTGGCCCAGTTCGGCGGTGATAACCTTGACCTGTTCTTTCATCTCGTAACCGCGATGGTCACTTCCAACTGCAATTTTCATATTTCAAGCTCACTTATTCTTTTCTGTACGGCTTTTTCTATCAGCTTCGCACAGTTTTCGTAAAATTTTAACTGCATTCCCACCGGATCGGGAATTTCTTTATTTCCGGCCAGTAATACACAACGGCTTTCTGCTTCGGGCTCAATAACAATAACATTCGTCCGATGCATTTTCTCCATTGCAAAAATAAAGTCACTTTCTTCGACAAGCTCTTTGGACAAAGCCCGGTTCCTGTGAGCACTTATATCTATTCCCATATCCGAACAAACTTCTATTGCTTCGGCGCTCGCCGGATAACCGGCCGTACCCATTATGCCCGCGGAACTTACTTTATACCCCATCCGTTCAAGCTCGTCAACCTTGCATTGTAATTTTTCCGCCAAATATTTCCTGAATATTCCCTCGGCCATCGGACTTCGGCAGGTATTTCCCGTACAGACAAATAAAAATTTTATCTGCGATAATGCTTCAAGCTCTAATTGAGAATAAACGCCTTGCCTTAAAATCTCCAGGCCTTTCTTACCTATTTTAGCAACCGTGCTGCTTGACTGATATTTGCTCGGCCCTCCGTCCAAAAGCAAATCAATTTTCCCGGCTAATTGTGCGAGGACCTGTTCTGCATTTATCGCCGGAGCTTGCCCTGTTGCATTCGCACTCGGCGCAACTATCGCGTTGACCGTTTGTTGTAACAACGCCACAGCAATAGAGTTATCGGGGCAGCGAATACCTATGGAGTTATCCTTGTAAAGATTTTCAAAAACTTCCTTTTCGAGTTTTTCCCGCTGTTTTTCGATATCCTCTTCGTCTAATTCGAAAACCAGCGTTAACGGCCCCGGCCAGGCGTTTTGTATCAGCTTCTGTGCTCGTAACTTTAGCGTGGGCACATACTTATTGATATCATTGCTGTTTGCGATATGCAGGCTGTAGTATTTGTCATCGGTTCTGTCTTTGATTTCGTCGAGCTTCGCCAATGAATCGTCTTTGACCCGGCAGGCGATTCCGTAAACCGTCTCGGTGGGAAATGCGACAAGCCCGCCGGCATCGATTATTTCAGCAGCTTCTTTAACTTCCGCGGGATTTATCTGGTCTCCGTCAATTTTTATAACTTTCGTTTCCATCGGCCAACACAATACAAAATATACTGGCTAATAGCAAGAAATTACATCAAAACCGACAAACAGAATAACAGCAGGGCGAGTTTGTCTTCCTGAACTTGTCGAAAAATCAAATAAAAAACTTTATTGCGAACGATTCAATTTAACGCGAGGTAATCACTTATGATTAATCAGGATAATATATTTAAACAGGAATGATATTGAATGTAAAGTTGTGTGAACAATTGTACTCTGCGTCTTATTCGTCGAATTCGATGTTGTTTTCGCGGCACCATTCGACGGCGATTTCTTTGAGAGCGTCGCTGCGGTACTTGTACCAGTCCTCCTCGATACCATACTTATAAAGGGCATCCTTGAACCGTCGATTTGTGCCGGGGCCTCCTATCAAACCATGCAAAAATTCGCCTTTCCGGGTGTCTTCGAGAGACCAGCAAAAATCTTCCATAATTCTGTACTCATTGATGTCGTACTTCGAGGGCAAACTAATGTAATCACCGGTTTCGGCCATTATTTCCCTGGCGACAAGTACCTGGTCCTTCTCCCAGTCCGGGACATCTTCTATGGGATCGTTACTCTCGGCGGCGCGCATTTCATAGTCGCTGATAAGGACTACTTCGCCGGTTTTTTTGTTCAGGTACGAGGAAATTTCATCCGACTGGGATTCCATACCTTCGATTATATCGCTTAGCTTGACACGTATTGACATTTGCGTTCCTTTTACCGGGGCCGATTAAGGCGGACATTTTGCACAGACAGACATGAACAGCATTGTGCTGAGGTACCGGTCGCCGCGGTCCGGCAGCAGCGCGACAATTGTACCGGAGCCCATTTCACGGACGATACCGGTATTTCCTGATGTCGGTTCGAGTATGATTTTGCCTTTGGTTAATTCGCCGGATTCCTCGGCCTTTTTTATCATCCAGTATGCAGCGCGGTCCTTTACCGAACCGCCGGGATTACTTCCTTCGAGTTTTCCGAAGATTTTTACATCCGGTTTTTTACTGTTAAGATTCGCCAGTTCTATGAGCGGCGTATTTTCTATAGCTGATAATATACTCATTACATACAAGCTCAGGATTAAGATTTATTTTTACTTTATTATCAAACCAGCTCGGTTATCAATTGCAAGATTGATTTTCCTCGGATTATTTTATATAGTGATTCCTGGAAAATAAAGAAAATTCATGCGGGACTGTGCAATGACAACAGCCAAAAATCTAAAAAAGGCCGTATTGTGGGAGCCTCTGGGTGAAAACGGCAGGGTCCGTTGCAAACTATGCAGTTGGCGGTGCATGATTGACGACGGCAAGCTCGGCCGATGCTGCGTGCGGCAAAATATCTCCGGCGTGCTGTATTCTCTCAATTATGACAAGCTCTGTTCGGCCAATCCCGATCCTATCGAAAAAAAGCCGCTTTTTCATTTCCAGCCCGGCTCTCAGAGCTACTCGATAGCCACTATGGGCTGTAATTTTCGGTGCGAATTCTGCCAGAACTGGCAGATAAGTCAGGCCGCTATAGAAGACGGGCGAATCGACGGGCAGGCAATCAACCCGGATTGGATTGTCGATGCGGCCATCCGAAGCAATTGCAAGAGTATCGCCTATACTTATACCGAGCCAACTGTCTTTATGGAGCTGTGCAACGATTGCGGCCGGTTGGCGAAAGAGCACGGGCTGACAAATGTTTTCGTAAGTAACGGTTTCCAGACCAAAGAAGCGATCGACTTCGCCGCCGAATGGCTCGACGGCATCAATATCGATTTGAAGGCGTTCAGCGAGGATTATTATAAGCGATTGTGTAAGGCTCGGTTGCAACCGGTTCTCGATACGATTAGTCATATCGCGCAACAAACAAATATCTGGCTCGAAGTCACGACGCTTCTGGTCCCGGGCGAAAACGATTCCGAGGAAGAAATAAAAGCCCTTGCCGATTTTATTGTGAACAGTGCCGGTGCCGATGTCCCCTGGCATATCAGCCGGTTCCACCCGCAGTATAAATATCTGGATTCGGTGCCGACTCCGCTTAGCTCTCTGGAGAAAGCTTTCGAGATAGGCAAATCGGCGGGATTGCATTACGTCTATCTTGGCAATGTACCGGGGGCGAAAACCGAGAGTACTTTTTGCTGTAAGTGCGGCCGAATGCTGATAGAGCGAGTCGGTTATCGGATAATCGGCAATCATATAAAAGATTCGAAGTGTCCCGATTGCGGAACCACTATTGCAGGCTTTGAATTGTAAGCAGCTTTCACCGACCGTGCCCGTGACCGCATCGACCATGCCTGCCTCGGCCGCGCCGGAAATGAGGTGGTGCTTCAGACTCGGTAGTATTATCCAGCTCAATGATTCCACCTTCGATTGACAGGGCCTTGCCGTTGACCAACGCATCGGCGATTTTTTTATGTGCCGATTCGATGATTCTGCCAAATGTCTGGCGGGAGATATTCATCTTCTCGGCCGCTTTTTCCTGGTACAATCCTTCGAGGTCCGCTAAGCGGATTGCCTCAAGCTCGTCATAGGTAAGATTAATATGCTGCAAAGCGGACAGAGGAATTCCGCGCGGCTTATAGTAGTTAGCCTGCGGCATACAACCTATGCGTCTGCAATTTCTCGGTCTGGGCATAAACTGGATTACTCTTTAATGGTCGCAGATATTCCGGCCGCTTTGCAATCGATTGTTCATATATTGCTCGATAAGCTCCTGTGGGGTATTATCCATTGCTCCTATGACCAGGTCAATGTTGTTCTGCTCGAAAAGTTGCTGCGCTCTTTGTCCCATTCCTCCGGCGATTACCAGATCGACCTGTAATTCCGAGAGCCATTTAGGCAGGACTCCCGGCTCATGATGGGGCGGAGTCAGGGATTGCTGTGACGTTATTTTTTTGCCGTCGATATCGACATCGAAGATGGAAAATTCTTCACAGTGCCCGAAGTGTGCCGAGATTCTGCCGCCTGTAACCGGTATAGCGATTTTCATTGTGCTTTTACCTCCTTATTTATGTGGGAGTTATTATCTTTTTGTAATAATGGAACGAATGCCGAATTAAAAGATTCGGCGATATGACTTTGCTTATCAAACTGAACTATCGGCTTTCCCGAATCGCACGCCGAGACAACAGAGCCATCGATAGGGATCTTGCCCAAGAAGGGGATATTGAGATGTTCGGCTATCTGCTGTCCGCCTTTACTTTTGAATATTTCCGTTTTACTTTTACAAACGGGGCAAATGAAGCCGCTCATGTTCTCGATAACACCCAGTACAGGCAGGTTCAATTGCCTGCAGAATGATATACATTTTTTCACATCTATGACGGAAATCTGTTGGGGTGTTGTCACAACGATTGCTCCATCGACATTCCCGAGTGTTTGAACTATCGAAAGCGGCTCATCGCCGGTGCCGGGAGGACAGTCAACAACAAGATAGTCGAGTTTCCCCCAATCGACTTCGGACGTGAATTGTTTTATAAGGTTATGCTTCATCGGTCCGCGCCAGATTACGGGGCTATTATCATCCGGCAGCAGAAAACCGATACTCATTATTTTCAGATTGTCACTATATGAAACAGGATCGATCTTACCCTCTTCGCCGCGGACATTTTTATCTTCGACTTTCAATAACGTGGGAATACTGGGGCCGTGAATGTCGATATCCAGCAGGCCTACTTTTTTATTCTGCATTGAGAGCCATACCGCGAAGTTGACGGCGATGGTACTTTTACCCACGCCACCCTTGCCGCTTAAGACGAGAATCTTGTGCGCTATATTATCCATTATCCGAATCCTTTTTAGTAAACGTATCCAGTATTGCCCGCCATAAAGATTTAATCTGGTCGGACAGGCCGTTGTTCGAATATTCGATTATGCTTCGACCGGCGATCTGGGCCTTTGTCACTGAAGTATCATAAGGGATTTGACCGATGGCGGCGATATTTTTGTTTTTCAATTTCGTTTCGATTTCCTGTGTCACTTTACGATTGATGTCATATTTATTAACGCAGACCACCGTGGGAATCTTAAAATGCCCCGTTAATTCTACAACCCTCTCGAGATCGTGTTGCGCCGAAACGGTCGGCTCGGTGACAACCAGTACGAGGTCCGCCGC
>CAYVXS010000179.1:0-6438 GCA_964454885.1 uncultured Pirellulales bacterium | reverse complement strand
ACTATCACCGAGGCAGTACGAGGCGCAGTCGGTTTAGTCGGCAGTGACGGATTTCTTAAGTACTACTACTTTGACTCCAGAGTGCTCGAGGGAATATTGCCGGGTGATATATGGCTGCAGGGAAAATTTATTCCCGCGCCCGCCGGCTGGCATGATTATCGACCGGTTAGTTACGATTAATCCCGGCATGTGATTCGGCGAATACATCTTTAAATTGCAACAAAGAAGGTTTTGGCAGGGGCTGATAATTCCCGCCGAAATCTTTTTTTCTGTACACCATCGAAAGTCCTATAACTTTTTTGTAACTTCTAAAAATCCCTTTCAAAATATTTTGCAGCGGGCGGTATCAGGTGTCATATAGTCTTATAATTAAATCTACTGTTCGAAAATTCTCCAAAGTCGATTATTTTTTGGGACGTTTTGCCCACATATCGTACCCCGGCTATATGACCGGAAAGTTTAATGGCTTTTCAGTAATCTGCTATGGTTGTTAAGCCGACTTAGGAGTTATGAATTTGAAACAGATACTCAATTTAAATAAAAGCGAGGTCTGCGGCCTGGATATTGGGACTTCGGCCGTCAAGTTAGTCGCTTTGTGTAAAGACAATTCCGGCTACAAGGTTACCGCAGCAGGTATATCAGATATAACAGACCGACATAACGACACCGGCGGGCACGGCGGAACAGATGCGAAAATTGTCAAAACGATCCATGACTGCTATTTAACAACAAGGCGAGATGCCGGGAATAGACTCAGGACAAAATTGGCTGTATGCGGCATCGGCGGCCCCGAAATAGCAGTGCGGGATTTCGAGTTTCCTCCGTTAACGGAAGAAGAAATAGACGGAGCCGTAGCACTGGAGGCGGAACTGGTTTGTCCGTTTAATCCGGAACAGGCTGTTGTTGATTATCAGTTGATACATAACGGCATCGATAAAACAAGAGGTATTATGGTGGCGGCCACCAATACGTTGGTAAAGGGAAAAAGGCAACTGGTTCAAAAAGCCGGACTTAAATGTGTCTTGATGGATGTTGACGGTCTGGCGCTGTTAAACTGTTTTAACAATCTTGTCAGTGAGCACGAGAAGTCAACCACGGCAATTCTTAATGTCGGCGGCTCTTATACTACCCTGGCAATTATGAGCGACGACGGCTGGCCTTTTATCCGCGAAACGGCCCGTGCCGGCGATTATATAATCGGCCGGATTGCAGAAGCCCAAAACAAATCGCCGGAAGCAGTCACCGGGATTTTGTTCGGTGATTCACCGAGCAACGGGACGGATCTCGGCAGCAGCCTGGAAAGCGCCTGTGACGAGGTTATAGCCGATGTGGCCGAGACCCTGCGTTTTTATGCAGCCAGTGAAAAATCGAAGCCTATCGAAAAGATATTTGTTTGCGGGGGTTTTGCCCCGACAGGCGGTTTTGTCGAGCTGTTGTCTCGTCGCCTCGGGATAGAAGCGTGTTTGTGGAATCCGTTTGACAGTGAGCTTTGTCATACGCCCGAACGATATGGAGACTTTTTCAGGAAGAAAGGCCCGGCAATGGCGGTTGCAATCGGTCTTGCCATGAGGTCTATCGAGAAAAACGGCGAGAAGAAACATGAATAACAATGCAACAAAAACTATATTCACAATAGATCTGCTCAAGGGCGAGGGTATCCCCTTCAAAAGCGGTCCTACCGGTGTGGTTTTAGCCGTAATAACCACCGCGGTGCCGATTGTTATAGCAATTATACTCGGGGGAATGTATCTGAATAACAAAGTAGTTATGTCCCTTAAAACCGGTGAAATAACCTCGCTGGAAGTAAAGATTGACGAATTGTCCGACGTTATAGAGCGGCAAAGGGCGCTGGAGAGAGAAAAATTCCACTATAACGTCTGCCTGTCGGAGGTTAAATCCACAATTAGCAAGTTCGATCAGTGGTCGCCTGTTTTGACTACATTGGTCGAAAATATGCCCCGTACAGTTGTATTGACTGAGCTGGAAGTAGAGCAGAACATCGTGAAGAAGAAAGTGCCGGACAAGAAAAAACCCGGTAAGATGGTAGAAGTCGATGCGCCTGTGACGACTATGCGGGTCACGGTCAGCGACAGCTCGCGAATCGACAGCGACCAGGCGGTTAAGGAATTTCGTGATTATATTTGTTCTTCGTCTTTTCTTGGTTCCAAGCTTGAAAAGGCCGATGTTTCGAAAGAATCAGGTACGCTCGGAGGGCAGGATGTTGTTTATTACGTGATTAATTGTGTCTTTAAGGCTGAAATATAATATGGTCATTCCGAAAGCATTAAGAAAAAATCTTAAAATATCGGCTCTTATATGGGCCGGCTGTCTGGTTTTGTTCGTCCTGATTTATATACTCGTTCTGGGGCCTCAAAATCGCGCCAGAAAAAATCTCAAAAATGATTATAGCGAGAAAAAACAGACGTACGAATTCGCGCAAAATGCGGCACGCGAGGAGACCCAAAACAAGTTACTCGAGCAAATCAGGAGTTTGCAGAACGACCTTGGCGTTTTCACTACCGACTTCAAAGATTCTGCCAATCTGATATTTGATATTAGCCAAATTGCAAAAGAAAAGAACGTTGCTTCGCTGAACGTCGAAAATGAAAAAGGAAAAATGGTGTCAGACGAGGATCTTGCAAAAAATATATCCGAGAGCCGTATCAACATCAGTTTCACGGCCGGATTCGGTCAGTTTGCCGCTTTCCTGAATGCCTTAGAGAGACATCGGCCTGTTCTTTTTGTGAACGAGTTCAAATTAATTCAATCGAATCAGAACACCTCGGCCTATCAGGTGGATATAGATGTGGCGGCCCTCATCAAAAAGCAGCAGGACGGTAATGCTACTGCAAAATCTGTACAACCAATATCAGATGAAAAAATATGAGAAAATATTGGGTAAAAAAGTTGAAATTTGAACAAGTCGAACGAAAAGGCTTCGGTAAGGAGATTATATAATGGATACGCATGGCCAGGAGAATAAAGCTGGTCCACAGAACGGTTCCTCTTCGGTTTTCAAAGGCGGACCGTTTTCGCAGGGCGAAAGACAGGATAACGATCCGACGGCCAATCGTAAGGATTCGAATCCGTACCGGCTCGGACAGTCATCGCGTGGAGAAAATACGAAAGAACAGTTTGAAACCGGTCCTTCTATGACAGGCTCCGGTCTCTGGCAGCAGATAAAAGGGAAACTCTTCAGGGAAGAACCCGGGGTCAATAATACAAAACAGAAGATAATGATCATTTTGATACCGGTCCTTTTTATAATAATGATTTTCATGTTCAGACAGGTGCTGAGCAAAGCCCCGCGGGAAACAAAAGGTTCCACAAATGATGATTCGCCTGTTGCCAAGACCGTTGGTTCCGATAGTGAAATCGACTGGCGGATTCCGGAACCGATACCGATGAAGATGAGGGATCCTATTAAGCCCGGAGTTGTGACCGTCATACCTAACACAGAACAGACCGATTCCAATAATACAGGAATGCTGAGTGTCAGGGGAATTCTCTACAGCCAGGACAAACCATCGGCCGTTATAGGAGATAAGATTGTGCACCTGAACGACAAGATTGATAACGCCACTATCGTGCAAATCGACCGGGACTTTGTAGTCTTCGAAAAAGACGGAAAAAGGTGGATGAAAAAAGTGGCCGAACTGCAGATGGAACAGGAAGGGATGGAACAAAAGAAGCCGGAAGCCGAGGTGGATAAAATACGCTGAGAAGAACAGTCATAAAAACTCTCGCAGACCTGGTTAACGGCGAGCAAAAACTGTACGAATACGGACAATTAAGAAATTTGATTAAACAATAAACTGCCATAAAGGAAATATTATGAAAAACTTTATGAAAAAAATTAGGACATTCAGGATATTCTTTGTCTGGTTAATTATCGTTTCCTGCTGTGTTGCCTCTCGTGCCGTTGACGCAACGGAACAAGATCCGGCGGACGAAAAGCCTCTGAGCCAGCTCGAGATGAGAATGCAGAAAAAGGTATCCATCGATGTCAGTGACGTCCCTATCGAGGTGGTTATTAGGCAGCTTGCCGAGCAGGTCGATGTGGATTTTATCAAAAGCCCGAATGTTACCGGCAATGTAACGGTCACTCTTACCGACGTCTCGGTGGAGGAGGCCCTGCAGAGCATTCTCGATGTGCACGGCTGTGCCTATATAAAAGGTGAAAACGTAGTCCGAATACTCTCTCGAGATGAAATACCCGAAATTGCCGAAAGAATGACGACGGAAACGTTCGAGATTATTTATGCCGATGTCACCGAGGTCGTCAAGGCGCTGGATAAATTCAAATCGCCCCAGGGATCAGTTTCCTCGATCCAGGGCACCAGTCATATAATTGTCACCGATACCGAGAGTAAGGTCAGAGATATAGCAAAACTGATCGAAAAAATCGACCGCATTACGCCTCAGGTCCTGGTGGAAGTGAGGATTTACGATATTACCAGCAAGGACAATCTCGATCTCGGCGTCGACTGGTACGCCGGCCGAAGGACGAACTATAACAGCAGCGATTATCCTATCGGTGACGACATAACGGTCAGCAAATCCGGCAGCGATACGTATGTCTCCAGCATAACCGATCCCGCCATAAAAGCAGGATTCAGCGCCGGAACAAGTAAAACCGCCGCCGCCACCGAAGGCTATCTGCAGTTCGGTCTGCTGAACGAGCATATCGATATTAACGCGCAATTGAGGGCAGAGCAGGAGAACATCCATGCCAAGCTGCTGGCAAATCCGAGGATTATGGTTCTTGATAACGAGACGGCCCTTTTCGATATAGTGACCGAGCACCCCTATGTCGAGCGGACCATAACCGGCGCAACCGTCACTGAAACGGTCAAGTTCAAAAACGTCGGTATCAAGCTCGGTGTCACTCCCCATGTGACAAGAGACGGTATGGTTAGAATGCGTATTTTGCCGGAGTTCGGCGTTGTGATCGGCCAGGTCCAGGTTGCATCGAGTGACGTACCTATTGTTGACACCCGTAAAGTCGATACGATTGCGCTGGTGGAAAACGGCCACACCGTTGTTCTGGGCGGCCTGAAAAAGAAAGACACGACCGAACAAATTAACAAAGTGCCGCTGCTCGGTGACATTCCCCTGCTCGGGTCGCTGTTCAAATTCGAAGGTGAGGCTACTGTCATTACCGAATTAGTGGTTTTCATAACGCCGCAGATAATAACCGAACCGGTTCTGACTGAGCATGAGCAGGAGGCATTCGGTGTAACCGTATTTGACGGACCGAAATCGAAAAATACAAAGGCCGAAGATAAGCTCGAAAAGGAATAAGATTTTCATTCCAAAAATATTCGTATTCGATTTAACGGACGAATTAATCTTTCTTAACAAAAAAACATCCGGGCCGGTGAAAACCGGCCCGATATGTTTGGTCTCGACGCAAGTCGTAATCCTTTAATTCATTTGTTCACTTTTCGCCGAATTACACCGACCTGTTAAGCACCTCCCCTGCTGCTGAATTTTGGTTTGGAGTGGAACTTCTCACCGAATAATCAGGTTTGTGGACAAAAAGCATTTAATAGAAATTAACGTGAACATCCCGGAACTACTTACGTTATAGACATAACGTAAGTTTTCGTGATAATGGTTTAATAAGTTTGATACGGTTATTTTCAGGGGATGGATATGCTCAGACGCATAACTGTTAATTTTATTGTCGATTTGGCCGGTTTTATCGACTTGCTTGGCTTGATTTTTACCGGCTTTGTCATCAGGTATGTTCTTCCGCCCGGCTCAGGCGGACGCGGACAGGAGCTTCACGGCGGACAAGGCGCCGGTTACGTTAAATCGTTGTGGTCGATGACACGACACGAATGGGGTGATGTTCATTTTTATATGGTCGTTGTGTTTATCGTTTTGATGCTTATTCATCTGGCCCTGCACTGGACATGGATAAAGTGTTACCTTAAGTCACTTTTCAGCCTTTCAAAAAGAGGGAGCGATTTATAATCCCCTGCTCAGACCCCGGCGGTTTACGGCATAAATTTGTTGTTGCATCCTTGGAGGCAATCTGTAATACTCAAAACCTTTAATAAAAATAAAGGATTGAGAATATGAGCCAGAGATTTTTTTCCAGGGAAAGATTCCTCGGAGAAAAAGCCATCGTTATATTTTTTATCGTCCTGAAGCTGATTCTGTGCCTGCTCCCAATTGAGTACGGTTATTTCCGGGACGAGCTGTACTATATCGCGATGAGCGATAATCTGGATTTCGGTTATGTGGATGTCCCCCCGCTTGTCCCGTTTTTTCTCGCGGTGGTGAGGTTCTTTTTAGGTACCTCGTTTATTTCTTTGCATCTTCTGCCTGCCGTCTGCGGGGCTTTGGTTGTCTGGTTAGTGCACAAGATGGTCAAAGAATTGGGCGGCGGAATATATGCGCAACTGCTCGCGCTTACGTGTGTCACCC
>CAYVXS010000178.1:0-6452 GCA_964454885.1 uncultured Pirellulales bacterium | reverse complement strand
TACCTCAATACGGTCTTTATCAAACTGATGGTTATGCTAATTAGCTCAATGTTTAAAATGCCGTTTGCCGGTAAATACCATCGCGATTTTATGCTTATCGGCCGCGGTGATGACCTCATCGTCCTTTTTCGAGCCGCCCGGCTGAACAACGGCGGCCACACCCGCTTTGGCGGCGTTCTCAACATTGTCCGGGACCGGGAAGAAGGCATCCGAAGCCAACACACAGCCTATCGATTCTTCGCCGGCATGTTTGAACGCAATCAAGCCGGACTCGACACGATTCATCTGTCCGGCTCCGACGCCAATTACTTTCTTATTTTTAACCAGAACAATCGTATTGCTCTTGGTATGTTTGGCCGCAAGCCAGGCAATTCTCAAGTTCTCAAGCTGCTCTTTAGTAGGTTTCGTCTTGGTCGGATATGTCAACAAGTCCGGTTCCCAGCCGATCAGGTCTCTCTTTTGCATGAGCAATCCACCAACGATACAGCGAACGTCATATTCATTCGAATCGATCGCGGCCCTGTCAATCGGCCCGGTCTCAACCAGCCGGACTCTGCTGCCCCAGGCCTTCAAAGTCCGGATTATCTCGATAGCATCCCTATCGAACTCCGGTGCGATTATGACTTCTGCAAAAAATCCTCCGGCACCGAGTGCTTTGCCGAACCGGCTGTAGGATTCCATTATTGTCTGTGCCAGATCGATGTTAACTTTCCTGTTTAAAGCGACAATTCCACCGAAGGCACTAACGACGTCACCTTCATAGGCCTTTCGATAGGCCTGGCAAATATCTTCATCAATGGCACAACCACAGGGATTCATATGTTTCACAACAACCGCCGCCGGTTCGGTAAATTCCTTGACCAGCTCGAAGGCCGCATTGGTATCCATAAGATTATTGAAGCTGATCTCGGTACCGCCGGCCAGTAAAGTGCCGCTGCTGACCGAAGTTTCCCCGCGGGCCGGAAGTTTATAGAATGCAGCGGTCTGATGGGGATTTTCGCCGTAGCGCAGCTTTGCATGTTTTGTAACAGCGATCGAAACTCGTTCAGGAAATTCAATGTCCGCCCTTGCATTTAGATATTTCGATATTGCGGCGTCGTATGATGCCGTCAGGCTAAAAGCAATCCGCGCGAAGTCACTGCGTGTCTGCTCACTAACGGCCCCCTTGTTCTTTTCCATCTCTTCCATGACTTTATCGTATTGGCCGGGATTCGTCACGACCGTTACGTACTTATGGTTCTTTGCCGCTGAACGCAACATGCTCGGTCCGCCTATATCTATATTCTCAATCGCTTCGGCGAGAGTGCAATCCACCTTGGCAATCGTCTGCTCAAATGGATACAAATTCACACAAACCAAATCTATCGGCTCTATATCGTGCTCGGCCATTGCCGATGCATGTTCTTTTTTATCCCGAAGCCCAAGCAGAGCGCCGTGAATTTTCGGATGAAGTGTTTTTACCCTGCCGTCCATCATTTCCGGAAAGCCCGTAACCGACTCGATGCCGACTACATCCAAACCTTCGCTGCCGAGCGTTTTTGCAGTCCCGCCCGTGCTGATAATTTTAACACCCATTTCACTGAGTTTTTTCGCGAATTCAACAATGCCCTTTTTATCCGATACACTAATCAATGCAGTCTTAATCTTTACATCCATTTGTACGTTTTCTCCTTCCCTAACATTGTTTTTTTAAAATATGATTGTTTGCTATTCAAGAGGCTGTAAGCATGCAATCCGACCGGATTTATCAGCAATATATATTTTCGAATCCACCGTATTAGGCGCATGTATTGAAACACCGGCAAAATTTACAGAATATAATCTTTTGTTTGTTTTGTTATCCATTACAACCAACGTCCCGTCTTTCGTAATTACGTATGCCTTATCTTTAGCCTCCGCTAAGAAACCCGTCCCCGACGGTACCGACCATAGCAAGGTGCCGTCCTGTTTGTTTAAAGCTTCAAGTCCTTTACCATAAATAATTTGATAAACAATCCCCTTTGTTACACAAGGCGAGGAGTTAAGTATTCCATCCGCCTGATACTTCCAGGCAAGCTTCCTTAGCTCCGGGGCGCCGACAATGTCCAATCGGTAAACATTCATATCCCCACTGGCAAAATACAGAGACATTCCATCTCTGACAATCGATCCTACTATCGCTCCGGAAGCATCAAACTGCCACGACCTGACAGGTACGTTCGGTAAAATACTAATAATATTTCCTTTGTCGGTGCCGAAGACAACGAAGCTCGGATCGGCTACAATTGTCGTTATCATGGAATCGTTATCGGCAGCCACCATAAAAACCTGAACCTTATCTTCGGCACGCAGTGCATGCAAACGACTGTCGGCTTCTCCCAGGTAAATAAAGGAATCATTCCGGGCGGCGGGACAAACTATCCCATATTCGACTTCAATTGTGCTGTGTTCAATCCCCGTATTCGGATCGATCTCGTACAAGCGACTGCCGGAGACAGACAGTAGTCTGTTCTTATAAAGGGTAAGCTCTTCAACCTTCAAACCACTAAGCTCAACGGTTTTACCAAATACTCTTTTGTTGCTCTGCCTTCGAAGACAAAGCATATAGTTTTTATCCGAGATGGCATAAATTTGATCGCCGAGGATCAACAATCTTTCCAAACTTTCACCCGGCCTGGTCGGCAGTATATTCTCCCATAGTATTTTTAAACCGACACGTTCAAGTAATTCGGGTGAAACAAGTCTCCGGCTATCCTGTTCAGCAGTAAAGCCGCTCTGTAAAGTAAAAAATATCACGAAAGCCACAGGTAAAAGAAATCTGCATTTCAACATTTTTGGCATTTTTCTAACTCCTCACAAATAATTACATTATCAATACCGCATAAATTAACTCATGCGAAATTATTTCAACAATAAAGAAAACAACAATGTTTTGAGTTACTACCCTCTATGAAAGTTCTATAAATTCCGCCAGGTCAATGTCGTGCTTAGCTTCGAATTCACGCATCTGCTTTATGCGCTCGATATCATCATTAATCCGATTAACGAGTTTGAATATATAAGGTTTGCCCGCCAGGCGGTTTTTCAGATCATCAATCATCGGCTCCCATGAACCGCCATAAAGCTGCACTTTGAGAACAACCAACATGCGGTGCTCATCACTCAAACCGGCAACAAAATCATCCACGACCCGCTTTACAGCAGTCTTACCGGCCCTTTTACCTTTTTCGCCCGGCTCATCCATACGCCAACACCTCTTTCGAGCCGAATACTAACGTTATAAAACAAAAAATGCAACAAATTTTCACAAATTAACTTTATCTTTCAGATATTAGTTTAATATAGGTAAAATATATGATATCTGAACCTTCTGAAGAGAATCAGGTCCGGGATTCATGTCCGGATTAATAATAAAGTACCTGCTTAAAAAACAAGATACTCCCGGGCTTTATTTAATCTAATCCCCGGCCTTCCTATATCACGGATATCGCTGATACGCCCCTGTTTCCTTCGTTCCAAAATCCGCCTAACCGTCACCGGTCCAAGCCCCGGGACCTGTAAAAGCGACTGCCGCGATGCGTTATTTATGTTTACAGGAAACACCTCCGGATGGTTAATCGCCCATGTTTCCTTGGGGTCGGTAGTTAATGACAGATTCCCATTATTGTCAAAAATAATATCCGATTCGTTAAAACCGTATTTCCGCAGCAAAAAATCCACCTGGTACAGACGGTGCTCTCTCATTAAGATATCAGTTGTTTTCCCATAAACAGGTTGATTAGAGGACAATGAATCATCACCCAATCCTCTCTGATATGCACTGAAATACACTCTGTGCATTTTCAACCTGTCATAAAGGCCGTACATATATTTGACAATTTCATTATCCCTTTCCCCGGCGGCACCCACGATAAACTGTGTTGTTTGCCTGATTCTTTCATACCTGGCTCCTCGCCCTGTTAACCTGCTGATCAGCTTGATCGGCTCAATAATATCCTGGATATATCTTTTTTTCTTCGAAAGCTTTTCGAGATTCTTCTGTCCCGGTGTTTCTATGTTCAGCGAAACCGCACTGGCAAGTGAAAGAGCATCCTCTATAGCTGCATTGCTCGCACCGGGGATAATTTTCAAGTGAATATAACCTTTGAAGTTATATTTTTGCCTCAATATCCTCGCAATGCTGTTTAGCCTGTCCATTGTCGTATCAGGCATATATAAAACTCCGGAACTAAGAAACAGCCCAAAGACCTTCTTCCGGCTGTAATAATCCCAAAAAACTCTTGCGGTTTCTTCCGGCATAAGGCTGCACCGTTGAATATCCATTTGCTCTCTGAGAGGACAATATCTACAGTCGTTACTGCAACTGTTCGATATCAACGTCTTAAAAAGTGTGCTTTTTCCACCGTTTGGAAGTGTTACGGGATATATCCATTTCCCGTCTTTAGATCGACGACGATGTTCGTCCTTGTTAGTGTTGCAGGCACATGCAAGGTCGTATTGTGCATCGGTACTTAGTATCTCAAGCTTTTTGCGAGTATCAGGACGTGATACGATGCCAACCATTGCTTTTCTTACTCTTGTGTTTGTTTCAATATAACCTTTATGCTGTTATATCACATCGACACAAAACATGAAAACAAATTAAAAAACCGATGAAAAAATATGCCTGAATTAATATCCTTCGGCCTGTTGCTCAACAGTCTCTTGTTGATCGACAATCCCCTGTTGTTCATCAGGAACAGGCTGCTCGATTAAGCCTACCAATTCTGTAATTGTATTTTGCTGCTCTGAAATAGTGGCTCGCTGGCTCTCAACGGTAGCGTTGAGCTCTTCGATCTGTTCTCCAAGAAGAGTTATTCTTTCCGCCTGTTGCTTGATTTTAACGTTCATTTCCTCGATATTTTGTCCTTCAGTCATCAACTGTCTGAGCCGCAGCGCAAACTGGTCGCGTTCATGCTGAACTACCCGAAGCTGATCACTTAACGAATTATAATTCCTCCTGACTCTTTCCAAATCTTTTTGAACTTTAGGTAATAATAATTCTGCCTTGGCAGCTTCTGAGTTATCATCTTTTCCACCACAACCCGGAAATATTACCGAACTAACTAAAAAGGACAAAAATACTATCGATATTTTTCTAATCATCTTAGTACCCCTTTCCCTTTTTTAGCGTGTATATTAATTCGAGAACCTCGGCAGCTTTCTATTGATTCTCATTCAATCATTTTAATCTTTGAACTTGTAACTTAATAATTTATATATTAATTTCGCCGCCAGAAAATCCGGAGCCTTGTTTCTTTCATCCGGACATAATTCAACGACATCACAGCCGACTACCTCTTTATCGTCAAAAACCGCCTTTAACAATACCAATACGTCATACCATAATAATCCGCCCGGTTCCGGAGTTCCCGTAGAGGGCACCACTGAAGGATCAAAAACATCGATATCAATTGTGATATAGACTCTATCGGAAAGTCTGGATAATACCTTCTTTTTCCAGTCTTTGTCCCGGTGGATACTTTCGGCAAAGAAAACACGGTTTGTATCGAGGGCTGCTTTCTCCGAATAATCCATACTCCTTATGCCGACCTGGACAATCGGGCAATGCTCTTTAATTCTTGCCATAACACATGCATGATTATACTTTGAGCCTTCGTATTCGTCTCTCAAATCGCTGTGCGCATCGAGCTGCAGAACGGTAATATCCTTATCCTGTGCAACATGCGCCATGACCGAACCGATGCTGACCGAGTGCTCACCCCCGACAACAACAACAAATTTGCCGTCATCAACATATTTTTTTACTGTTTCCCTGACCGCCCCGACCATATCATCGGGATGCGCTCCCACATCGACCGGCTCGGCAGTATATATCCCTTTTTGATACACCTGGGAATCCGTCTCGATGTCGTAAAGCTCCATGTGTCCGGAGGCTTCGATAATTGCAGCGGGCCCCTTATCCGCACCTTTAATCCATGTACTGGTAGCGTCATACGGCACAGGTAAAATCACCACTTCCGCCCTGTTGACTGTAGAATACTCCTCCGGTAAATCTCCAAAATTTGCCGTCCGTGCCATAACAGTTGCCTATCTACAGATTGATAAATTCAACTGAAATTTACAATTCTAATCGAACAGAAATACTGCAAGTGCAACTGTCGTAGTCCACAGGTCCTGCTGACCTTTTGCCGTTTGCGTGATATTTGTTGTTCGAATAATCAGGCCGCTGGATTTATAAACCTGCTCCTTCTCAGACCATGCCTGGTTCGGATCAACCTCCAAACCAAGCGTCGTTCCTAACATCCCCGCCGCAAGGTCCTCTGCCATATCGGCCGCATCCTGCTGGCTCATTCCATAGCCGTGAACCTCACTGAGATATCCCCACTGGCTGCGGTCTCTCGGGACAGCTACTCCTATGCCGGAAACGATTATTCTTCCATGTTCGTCCGTATCGGACCGGGCAAGCACAC
>CAYVXS010000177.1:0-6462 GCA_964454885.1 uncultured Pirellulales bacterium | reverse complement strand
TATTTTTTCTCGTCGGCGTCCGTCGTCCCATACATCAGGATTCTTTTATATTCGGCCGGAATCTGTTCGAAGGGTACGGATTTGCTTATTCCAACATTGCGACAGAAACGCTTGACCAGCCTGTTATAAAAGATATTCATTCTCTTGCCGCCCTTGCGCCAGGCATCGATAGCACCATTTTCAAGCGATACCGTTTTGTCCGGAACAATCAGGTCCGGGTCGAATTCCAGAATCGTACCAAGACCGTCACAGCTCTGGCAGGCACCGTACGGGCTGTTGAAACTGAATAACCGGGGCGATAGCTCCGCGAGAGAGGCCTGCGGATGTTCGGGACAGGCAAACTTTTCACTATAAATGACTTTTTCCCACGAACCGTCGCCTCCATTTTGCTTGTCCGCCTGTGGCTTCTGCATCAAAACCAAAAGAATTCCATCGGCCAATTTCAATGCTGTCTCGACCGAATCGGCCAATCTGACACGAATAGAATCCTTGATTATCAATCTATCGACAATCGCCGAAATATCGTGTTTTTGATGTTTATTAAGCTCCGGGACATTTCGCACATCGTAAACAGCATCATCAACACGAACACGGACAAATCCTTCCCGCTGTATTGCGGTAATCACATCTTTATGCTCTCCTTTTTTGCCGCGAACCAAAGGCGCACAAATCTGGATTTTCGTATCCTGAGGCCATGAAAGAATCGATTCGACTATCTGCGTCGGGTGCTGGCTGGTTATTTCCTTACCGCATACCCAGCAGTGAGGCTGACCCGCGCGGGCAAACAACAGTCTAAAATAGTCGTAAATCTCGGTCGTGGTTGCCACAGTCGAGCGAGGATTGCTGCTGGCCGACCTTTGCTCAATCGCAATAGTGGGTGGCAGACCCGTAATCTCGGAAATAGCCGGTTTTTGCATTTGTTCGAGGAACTGCCGGGCGTATGTACTGAGCGATTCGACATATTTCCGCCGGCCTTCGACGTAAATGGTATCGAATGCCAAAGAGCTTTTACCCGAGCCGCTTATACCGGTAATCACGACCATCTTATCGCGGGGGATGCTCAGGCTGATATTTTTAAGATTATGTTCTGATGCCCCCGTTATCCTGATTGCTTTTTCTGCTGTTTTAGCCATACTACAATTGAATGAAGGAATAAACTATATAAAAACCACAATAAAACCAAACGTGCGATTGTAACAAAAGACATAAAGAAGGTAAAATGTTTTCCCGGATGTTAAAGATATAAATTGAATAAACAGCCTTTATGCAAATAAAGAACCTACATAATTGGAATTTGTCTTATTCGCAGGCGATTGAACTGCAAAAACGCCTTGCGGGGCAGGTAAAACACACAAAACTTACAAAGCGGCCCAAAACTATTGCCGGGCTGGACTGTGCATTCAGCAAAAACGGTGAAAAAATTATTGCCGCCGTGGTCGTCTTAAAATTACCCGGATTCGAGCTTATCGAAACCGTCGAGGCAACAAGGAAAGTAACGTTTCCCTATATTCCCGGTTTGCTTTCATTTCGCGAAGCTCCAGTATGCATCGCGGCGGTCCAAAAGCTGCGAAATCACCCCTGTATTTTTATGATCGATGGCCAGGGTATTGCCCACCCCCGGCGATTAGGCCTGGCTGCGCATTTAGGTCTGTTTTTCGATAAACCGACTTTCGGGTGTGCTAAAAGCAGGTTGACGGGACAATTCGACCAGCCGAAGCCGGAAAAAGGTGCTTACACACCACTAAAAGACGGTGACGAAGTCATCGGTGCAGTTCTCAGAACACGAACGAATGTCAAACCGGTATTTACCTCGGTCGGTCACAAATGCCTGCTCAGGGACGCGATAAAAATCACCCTCGCCTGCACGACCAAATATCGCCTGCCGGAACCTACGCGCCTGGCGCATCAGTACGTCAGCAGGCTGAAATTAAAGACCTAATGACATATAATTCTCAGTTCCATGCTGAGTTTATTCCGTTACGACTTTTGCGGATTTAATCACAACCGGCTCGATGGGGACATCTCCCATACCCATTTTTGTCGTTGTTTGTACCGATGCAATCTTATCTGCGACATCCATACCTTCAGTGACTTTACCGAAAACAGTGAATCCGCCGTTTTGATCATCTAAGTTCACGCCGTTATCTACAAGGTTGATAAAGAACTGGCACGTGGCCGAATCCGGATTACCGGGTAATTTAGCCATAGCGATTGTGCCTCGAACATTACTTTCCTTAAATTCATTTTTAATAGGCGCGCCCGGTTCTTTTCTAACCATCTCCGCAGTAAAACCACCTGCCTGTATCATAAAACCGGGTATTACTCTATGAAAAATCACTCCGTCATAGAAACCCGATTCCACGTAATCGAGGAAATTTTTCACCGTGCCGGGGGCCGCATCCTCGTTCATTTCGATAACAATATCCCCCATATTTGTTTCCAGCTTCACTGATTTTTTCTTTGCTTCCACTACGTTCCTTTCAGTTTGTGTTGCTTGCTGTTCTACCGGCGTCATCGGCTGCATAGATTGAGTTTGTTCTTCTTCGGCCGGTGCCTCCGGCGCTTCTTTCTTACAGCCCAAAAACATTACGGCAACTATCAACAATCCGCAAAACAAGGATTTATTATTCATAATATACTCCTTTCAAAGCAAACATTTTCACAAATACGCTATCGGTGCTTTATTCCAAAACCACCAACTAAACGTTCTCGATTATCTTCTCATTCCACTTGTTTTTCCTGACCGAAGCAAGGATTTTTTCCGCACACTGCAACGCGGCAAGGCCTTCTTCGGCACTGACTTCCGGTACGAATCTTCTGTCCGTAACGGCCCGCAGAAAAGCTTCCTGCTGCAAACGCACCGGCTCCTTGTCGTCTATTTGAAGCTGCTCGATATGCAACAAATCCGGCCAGTTAACCGAGAGCATATTGAAATCCCCCGCCGCTCTGCGTTCATTTATCCATTTGACTATATTAATATTTGGATCGGCCTTGATAAGCATCCCGGTTTTTTTGAGATAATCCACGCTAAGATATGCCTGCCGGCTGAATACCCTGACTCTTCTCTCGGTTTTCAGGGCCAGTCTCGATGCCGTGATATTTGCGATACAGCCGTTTTCAAATACAATCCGGGCGTTACAGATATCCTCCTCGTTTTCGACGACACTGACTCCGACCGCATCCACTTTTTTTACCTTGCTTGCGGCCAAAGACAGAATAATATCGATATCGTGTATCATTACGTCCAGAACGACCCCGACATCCGTTGAACGGAACGGATACGGGCTGATACGATTGGCTTCGATAAATCTCGGCTCTATATCGAGCCTCTTCATCGCCTGAGCGACCGGATTACACCGCTCGGAATGCCCCACTGCAACAACGCTGTTGTGCTTGTGCGCCAGATCGACAATCTTTTTTCCCTGCCCCACATTGGCGGCGAGAGGTTTTTCTACAAGGACGGCGATATTGTTTTCTATAAAGATTTTTGCCAGCTGCAAATGTGTCACGGTCGGAGTGGCAATTGTCACCGCATCGATTTTTCCGAGAATTTCCCTGCAATCCGAATACGCAAGGCAGTTATAACGTTCCGCTAAAGTTTTTGCCTTACCGGCATCTACATCGATTACGGCAACAAGCTCACTTTGCGGCAGCTGGGAGTAAACCTTCGCATGTATCGAACCCATTTTGCCTGCGCCGACCACGGCAGTTCGAACCTGTTTATCCTGCATTTTATATCCTTAATATTATTCCATCCCCCACCGTCGATTTTTCCTCGATTAAAACTCCGGTCTTTAGTGTTTTCGGTGCTTCTCAAGGTATCTACCGAACCGATGCTCGCTGCTTTTGGTAATGACATCGAGCATGTCCCGGACATTTTCATCGAGTCCGTCTTCGGCGGCTAAAGCTTTTACATTTTCCAGCAAAACGTTTCCCTGCCGGAACAATCTCCTGTATGCCCTGCAAATATTTTCCTTCTGCTGCTCGTTCATTCCGGCCCGGTTCAGGCCCCGTTCGTTAACACCTCTTACTCTTTGCGGATAATGCCCGCTTATCATAAGGAAAGGCGGGATATCCCTGTTAATGCCGGCCAGACCGGCCACATAACACCATTTGCCGATAGTCACGAACTGGTGCGAGGCGGCCAGCCCGCTCATCCATGAACCGGTCTCAATCTTGCAATGTCCTCCTATCTGGACATAGTTACTCAAAACGATTTTATCCTCGAGTACGCAGTCGTGCCCGATGTGTACGCCGACCATCAGGAAATTTTCATTTCCAATCTTCGTAAATTCGCCCGGATAAATACTCGGATGTACTGTTACCTGCTCATGGCAAATGTTACCGTCGCCGATAATAAGACCTCCGATTTCGGTATCCGGAGCTAAACGCAGCAATTGGGGGCGGCTGCCTATCACGCAATTGGCAAAGAAATGATTTTTCTTACCGATGCTGACATTCCTGTCAATTACGACATTCGCCTCGAGTCTCGAACCGGAATCTATTTTGACTCCGCTTGCGATAACACAATTAGGACCGACGATGACATCATCGGCCACCTCGGCTTTTTTATCTATCACTGCACTTGGATGTATCTGACTCATAATTAACTCACAACTTTCCTAAACTGTTTCATCATCTACGAGCATAAATCTGATATCCGCCTCGGCAACAACCGTATCGCCGACCATCGCTTTGCAGCGACACTGCGCCGTTCTCTTCCTCAACCTGATTGTCTCGGCGGTAAGTATAAGCTGGTCGCCGGGAACAACCCTTTTACGCAGTTTCACATTATCCATACTCAAGAGCATTGCCAGCTTTCCGGTATGCTCCAGTCTCTGTGCAAACAACAACCCGGATAATTGAGCCATAGCCTCCACAATTAAAACGCCGGGCATAATCGGCGTGCCGGGGAAATGCCCCTGGAAGAACTGCTCGTTGTAGCTGACATTTTTAATTCCCTTGATGCGGGTGTCACCATCAATTTCGATTACCTTGTCCACTAACAAAAACGGATACCTGTGCGGCAGAATCTTGGCAATTTGCCGGATATCCAAAAGTGCGTCGGTCCCGAATCTCTGGACTCGCTCCTGCTGCCGGGCCGCTTCATACAATTTCTTTGCAAGCTGCTGATTCAAAGAATGGCCGCTCTTATAAGCCACTATCCTGCCCCTTATCGGCCGGCCAACCAGGGCAATATCTCCGATTAAATCGACGATTTTATGCCTTACACACTCGTTGGGAAACCTGTAGTTGTTTTTAATCGGGCCGTCCGAATTAATCACCAAAAGGTCACGGGGGCCTATGTGCGTTCCCATACCCCGGGCGTGAAACTGCCTGGCCTCGGATTCGAGTAAAAATGTCCGGGCCGGTGCCAGATGTTTTTCAAAGGTCTCGGGAGTTAGCTTGCAACTGTATATCTGCCTGCCTATTCCTGTGTGGCCGCCATAATCCAGATCATACGTGAGGCTCAATCCGTCATCGGCATAAGGAAGAGCGTAGATACAGGCATCGCCGGCGGAAATATTAACAGGTTTGTCGATAATATATTCTTTCCTGCCGACGTTCTGCTCGATGACACCGGCGCGTTTCAGAACCTTGAGATACTCGGCGCTGCTGCAATCCGGGGCGGGAAGCTCCGGGCCGTCAACCTCCACAATCATATTATTGATTTCGAGAGCGTTGACTACAGCCATACAATGCTCAACGGTTTCGATGCTGACGGAACCTTTCTTTATAGTCGTGCGGCGACTGCGCTCGGCAAGATTAGTCGCAACGGCACTAATCCGCACCGGTTCCGGCATATCGGTCCGGACAAATGTAATCCCGGTATCCACAGGGGCGGGACGGAAAACGATTTTCGCCTCCTGGCCCCCGAACAGACCGCGGCCGCGCATCTTCGCTTCACGTTTTATGGTCTTCTGCAGCTTCAAGTTCTTCCAGCCTCTTGTTCATTTCCTTTAACTGCCCGGCCATCTTCGGCAAACGCCTCGTCAAGCCCATTACTCGCATCGCTTCATTCCACTCAAGCGCGGGCGTCCACGCCAATTTCTGCCCAGCGGGAACATTGTTTATAACGCCGGCCTGGGCACCGACCATCGTCCCGGAGCCGATTTCGATATTGTCCACAAGACCAACCTGACCGGCCAGTACGACACCGTCACCGATCCTGCAACTGCCGGATATCCCGACCATCGCAGCTATCAGGCAGCATTTTCCAATTGTCACATTGTGGGCTATCTGGACGAGGTTATCGATCTTGGTACCGGCACCTATTACGGTATCGCCGAACTTGCCCCTGTCGATACAGGTATTGGCGCCTATTTCGACAAAGTCTTCGATCACAACACCGCCGTTATGCGGGACAAGCTTATGAGAGCCGTCTATGAAACTGTACCCGAAACCGGTCGAACCTATGACAGTGCCTGCCTGGATAATGACATTACAGCCTATTTTACAGTT
>CAYVXS010000176.1:0-6479 GCA_964454885.1 uncultured Pirellulales bacterium | reverse complement strand
TCCATACCATGGATCTCATACTTGCCGCTTTCGAGCAATCGCTGGCTCAGGGCATTGCCAATGAAACCATTGACACCAAGAATCAGAACACTCTTTTTCCTTGTGGACCTGATACGAGTGCCGGCATGAAGCCCGAATTTCATACCTTCGGAGAGATTCAGTTCCTTAGCGAGTTGCGTGCCGGTTATAAATACACCGTCGGGAGATTGACCGAAATCGACACTGACTGATCCAATACCGCACGCAATAATCAGAGGGTCGGTTGATATGACGGTTCCCGGTGTGATATTCCGGTCCGTCATCGGCATTTCGGTGACCGACCAGAATATACACTGTCTGTCTCCGACATAACTGAATGCGCCGGGGTAGGGTTGTGTAACGGCGCGGACTAAATTACGAATCTCCTTCGACGACATCGCCCAGTCGATTCCGCCGTCTTTGGGGCGACGTCCTCCGTAATATGTAGCCAGTGAATGGTCCTGCGGTTTTCGGGGAGCGGTTCCGGCTTTTATTTGAGGAAGAATCTCGTCGAGTAAATCTGCTGATGTTTTAGTGAGCTTTTCATACAACGTTTTTGCCGTATCATCATCCGATATAGCGATTCTTTTTTGGCTTACAATATCACCTTCATCCGGCTTGGGAGTCATATAATGAAGCGTGACACCGGTTTCCTTTTCTCCGTTAATCAGCACCCAGTTGACCGGACATCTGCCTCGATATTTTGGCAGTAGCGAACCATGCAGGTTAAGGCATCCATTCAATGGAATATCCAGGATAGCAGGCTTAACCATCTTGCGGTAGTAGAATGAAAAGATAATGTCGGGATTCATATTTTTGATTCTTTGAATCCACAGAGGATGATTTATGTCTTCCGGCGCGAAAACTGGGATGTTTTTAGATGCCGCCAGTTCGGCCACAGAATCGAACCAGATGTTCTCCTTCGGGTCATCCTTATGAGTAAAGACGGCAGTAATCTGGAAGCCGTTTCGCAACAGGCTTTCAATACCCTGACAACCAATATTATGATAAGCTAATACAATCGTTTTCATACTTCCACCTTGACATTGTTTCTTGTGTTAATCTGTTTTTCTTTAATATTTCTACCGACAACCTGCTGCACAAAGTAACGTGGACGCCCTCTGACGTCGTAATATATTCGCCCGAGATATTCTCCGAGTAAACCCATCCCGATAAATTGTGCACCTATAAAAATAAAGAGTACTGCAAAGAGAGTAAAGACACCCTGTGCTGCCCACATAGCGCCGTATATTAACCTCATAACAAAGAGGAATACACCGAATCCAATCCCTACAAGTGATATTAATGTGCCGATAACACTTAAAAGCCGCAGCGGGAATGTTGTCATACTGGTTAGTAAATCAAATTGCAAATTGATTAGCTTCCACAAACTATACTTGGATTGGCCGTCGGTGCGTTTGTCATGCTTAACTTCAATTTCGATTGCGTGTCGGGCAAAACTGTTCGCAAGGACAGGGATAAAAGTGCTCCTCTCGTCACAGGTAAGCATAGCATCCACAATATTCCTGCGATAGGCTCGCAGCATACAGCCGTAATCATGCATGTTCACGCCTGTTGCTTTCTGTGCTACCTTGTTGACTATTGAGGAGGCGATTCTTCGGAAAAAGGTGTCACATCTCGGAACCCTAACGCTTCCGACAACATCGAAACCTTCTTCTATTTTTTCGACCAGTTTTGGAATTTCTTCCGGTGGATTCTGAAGATCGGCATCAAGGGTCACGATAATATTTCCTCTCGACTCGGCAAAACCAGCCATGACTGCAGCATGCTGTCCGTAATTCCTATTTAATAGTACTCCGATGACATTGTTACTGCTTTGTTCAGCCGCTGCAATAATTATATCGGGGGATGAATCTCTGCTGCCGTCGTCCACAAGAATAAGCTCGAACGGCCTTTCCATCCGGTCACAGGACTCTGTACATCGTCTGATGAATTCCTTCAAATTTTCCTGTTCGTTAAACACAGGGACAACAATTGAGATTAAATTCGTATGGTTCATTTATTTAAAACCTCCTTGATCGCCTCGACAACATCATCCACGTCGTCGAAAGTCATATCCGGGAAAAGGGGAAGAGAGCAAATCCGGTCCGAATTCCACTCTGTATTCGGTAACATACCACGATGTGTCCCCATTGATTCGGTATAATATTTTTGAAGATGCACCGCCCGGAAATGCAGTCCGGTACCGATGTTCCTTTGTTTCAGCTCCTGCATAAAATCGTCCCGGCTTATTTTGGCTTTATTGATATCCAGCCTTATGACAAATAATTGCCAGGCGTGATTTATCGGGTACGGGGGCTCAGAAAGCGGCAGTATTTCATCAATCTCATCGAGACGCTCCCGATACTTCGTAACCAGTTCGGCCCTGCGACTGTTGAAGTTGTCCACGCGAGCCAGTTGACTTATCCCCATAGCAGCGGATATATCAGTCAAATTGTACTTGTAACCCGGCTCCTGGACTTCGGCCTGGGGTGATCTACCCTGAGTGTGACGGTCATACGCATCTACGCCAAGACCATGAAATTTCAGCCGTCGCACACAATTCACCAATTCAAGGTCTTCCGAACAAAACATTCCGCCTTCACCGGTTGTTATGTTCTTAATTGGATGGAACGAAAAAATAGATATTCCCCTTTTACCTATACGTTCGCCTTTGTATTGAGTGCCCAGAGCGTGGGCGGCATCCTCAACGAGAAAGATATTTTTACGTGCGGACAGTTCCCGAATCGGTTCGAGGTCCACGGCCGCCCCGGCAAAATGGACAGGGATGATAAGTTTCGTTGAGTCTGTTATAGAGTCATTAATAGTTTCAGGAGTAACCATCATTGTATCACAATCCACATCGACAAAGACGGGTTTGGCTCCGGCAAGGACTATCAGATTCACAGTGGATACCCACGTCATCGAAGGCGTGATAACCTCATCCCCGGCTCCGATGTCAAGCGCTTTGAGGGCTAAGTGCATTCCGGCGGTCGCCGAGGACAGAGCAACTGCTCCGGCGCATCCTGTATAATCAAGGAACATCTGTTCGAACTGGGCCGTTTTAGTACCAGTTGTTAACCATCCTGAACGAAGGACATCCACGACAGCGCTGATGTCTTTCTCATTTATTGAGGGTTTGGAAAATGATAAAAACTCATCTCGCATCAGGAAAATTCTCCTCGGTAACTTTGTCGATTTTATTATCCGATGTTTGTCCCCATAACCATGCGACCCATTTCTCTTTCTTTGACGACTCGGATTCCCATGAAAGTACTTTCTCCTTAAAAGTTCGACACTTTTGTAATTCTGTCATAATTTCGGATGGCGGATCGGTAATATATCGAGTTTGTGAGATCACTGCACCTGATGGATTATTTTCAAGGAAGCTGTACAACTCATCAAAATCCCTAAGTATTTTAATAGGTTTTTCTCTGGAGAGGTAGAATAAAATATTCGCATTTGCCTTATGAAAGATCGCTATTCTATCGGGTGGTAAACTGGCAGATTGAATCTGCATATTTCTGGCAAATGGTCGTTCCGTTCGATTGATTTCAAGAATATTCTGTTGCCAGCCAAAATACCCCCCGAGCACTACTACTGCTATAGCAATAAATGAGATTACAAGCCGGTTAGTTTTAAAATGTATCTTAAACCAGTCTTCAAAGTTGAATGCGGCAAAACCTAATACTAAAGCAATAAAGCCTATTATTAAACTCGCTACAGATAAACTCAAAGGGAATTTAATGCCGGTTATTCTTTTTGCAATGCTAAGAAGAAACGGCGTATTAAGTTCTAATATAATCAATCCGAAAAATATTATTTTTTGGGCGTTCATTCCAAAACGACGGATTCTATGCACTTTTAGCTGATTTACCCAAACTATAAAAATAGCTACAAGAAGTGTACAGAAAGGAACGATAGGTAATATATAGTAATCACGTCTTGAGCCGGAGAGAGAAAAGAACAAAAATATAAGGACGATAGCCTTGATGAGCCACTTTGCATTACCGTCGAGTTCTTTCCAGTTTTTAATCATACCAACGACTGCCACTATGAAAAGCGGAGCCCACGGCAATAAGAGTATCGGTAATGCGAAAAAGTACAGGTAGAAGGGACCTTCGTGATCAAAGGGCTTAAAGAAACGCTGAATATTTTCCTGAAAAACCAACGCAAGACCACTGGATTGATAGCCCTCCGGGCGTGTTAAAGAAGCAACAATAAAAGGTGACAAATATATCCCAACCGCAAGAGCAATTGCTATAAGATGAGCCGGTCTAAGAAGATTTCGCCAGCGTTTTTCCTGAATGATATCCGGCGTAACAACAAGCACCGGAACAACAACGGAAGTTAGCCCCTTGGTTAATGCTCCGGTAAAAGCAATCAGGTAAAAAACAAGGAATGTTACAAAGTTAAGTCTGTCTCGTCTTGCCAAATACCAGGCAACAGCCAGGATGATGGCCGCCATATTTTCTGTCTCAGCAGTTCCAGTCCGAGACCAGAAGAGAAAAGCATACGTTGTGAGAAGTATCCAACCGGCAATCCTGCCAACTTGGGCCGACCAAAGACGTGTTCCGATTCTTACTGTTGCCCATATAGACAGGACCCCTGCAACAGCACTTGGTATGCGTACAACCAATTCATTTAGCACACCGCTTACAGCGGCGATTATGCCAATAAACCAGTAGCTTAAAAGTGGTTTATCAAAGTATGGCTCATCGCCAATCATTGGATGAAAAAAATCTTTTGTTAAAAGCATATTGCGAGTTATTTCAGCCCAACGTCCCTCGGCAGCCCAAAGACTACGATTACCGAGTGCCCAAAACAATAGAAAAAAAGCCACCATGTACAGCATCAGTTCCTGCTGCAAATCTTCTCTACTAAAGGTCTTTCTTTCTATCCACATCAAGTTATTTCTTGCATGCCACCTTCAAAAACCCGTACATTTCACATGCGTCATCTTGGACATTTCATATGCACGGATACATATTGTTTGGTAAAAAGTATACTTATAGAACCTTAAGATAAACTTAAGACTTTGGGAAAATCTTTGGTTTTTATCACACAATTAACGGGAACAGAATATGTTTTCAATATACCTTCTGTATTATTTACAGATATTACATCAACACATCTATTAAACGATCACATCCACTCTATATACCCCTACCCATTGTCAAGACAGAAAACTGTGCTTTCTAAGGTAGAATTATCGCCGTGTATTAAGGCAGTTGGAACGGAGGGAGCCCGAAGGGCGACCGGAGTGCCAACTGCCACGCCGTACACTTCGGCCGGGGTATTGTAACCCAATGCCTCGTGCAATCTTTGGTTATTATAAAACTCGAAATATCGGCCAAGATAGTACCTGGCCTCAGCTACCGTCTGGTAATCACGCAAATATACTTCTTCAACTTTCACTGTTCGCCACAAGCGCTCCACGAAAATATTATCAAATACACGTCCTTTGCCATCCATGCTGATTTGTACGCCTGCATCAAGCAATAATTTGGTAAATTCTATAGAGGTAAACTGGCTGCCCTGGTCTGTATTAAAAATCTGCGGTTTGCCAAAACTCAGAGCTTGTTTCAAAGCTTCAATACAAAAATCTGATTCCAGCGTAACCGATAATTCCCAAGACAGAACATAGCGGCTGAACCAGTCCATTACCGCCATGAGATAAACCCAGCCGCGATACATACGGATATATGTGATATCAGAAGACCAGACCTGGTCGGTTTGTTCGACCAATACATCTTTAAGCAGGTACGAATATATCCTGTGCTCCTTGTCCGGCATGCTCAAATACCGCTTTTTATGCGGATAAACAGTTTCCAGACCCATTTGACGCATCAGCCGACGAACTCTCTTATGATTGACACAGTGACCCTGACGATTAAGCCATGCGGTCATCTTGTCAATGCCGTAAAAGGGAGTCTCAACATATTGTCTGTCTAACAATCTCATCAACTGCTCGTTATACTCCGTTTCCCCGGAAGCTTTATAATACAAACTGCTACGGTTTAATCCCAGCAATTCGCACTGACGGTAAATCGGTATCTTCTTATGGCCCTGTTCAACCGCTTTTCTCTTCTGATCAAGCGTCAAGTCCAGATTTTTTTTTAAGCCAGTCAAGCTCTACTTTCAACTGGCCTATCTGCTGGTATAACTGTGCCGTCAATGCCTCTTGATCCTGCTGTTGGTTTTGCCCTCGAGAGGAAAATATATCCGGCAGAGATTCGAGCAGTTGCTTTTTCCACTTGGCAATCTGGCTTGGATGAACCTCATACTGACTAGCCAGTTCAGCTATAGTTTTTTCCTCTTTTACTGCTTCAAGGGCTACTTTGGCCTTGAATGCTGCACTGTGATTACGTCTTTTGTTTTTCATTAATTTGTCTCCTGATTACTGTATCGTCTCAGGCGACAAATCTACCTTAACTATGCGCCCAGTTTTTGGGGAGTAT
>CAYVXS010000175.1:0-6485 GCA_964454885.1 uncultured Pirellulales bacterium | reverse complement strand
CCCCGTGAGAAGACTTCCGAATGGCCGGCCTGGGACGACAAGCTGACTTTGGAATTTAACGGTGCGCGCCCCTGTGTTTGTGCATTGGTGATAACCAGAGATGATAATGTTCCCACGATTTATATCTTAGGTGATTCGACGGTGTGCGATCAGCCGCTCGAGCCCTGGAATAGCTGGGGACAAATGTTGCCGCGGTTCTTAAAGCCGGATATTGTTGTGGCCAATCACGCCGAATCCGGCGAATCTATTCGCAGTTCACTCGGCGCAGGACGTGTAAAGAAGGTGATGAGTATAATCAAGCCGGGGGACTATCTTTTGGTTCAATACGGACATAACGATATGAAAGACCGTTCGCCCAATGCCCTGGCAACGTATAAATCCAACCTAAAGCAATTAGTTGCTGATACTCGCGCAAAAGGTGCCACGCCTGTGCTGATTACATCGATGGAGCGTAAGGCAGGCGTCGAAAATGATACATTGGGAGATTATCCCGAAACCGTCCGCCAGGTTGCCAACGAAGAAAACACCGCTTTGATTGATTTACATGCCATGAGCAAGATCTTTTATAAGGCATTGGGTGAAAATATCGACAGGGCATTTCAGGACGGAACTCATCATAACAATTACGGCAGCTATCAGTTGGCCAAGTGCGTAGTGGAAGGTATAAAGCAAAATGTGCCGGATTTGGCAAAACATATCGTGGATGATTTTAACGGATTTGATCCGAGTCATCCCGAGCCGGTCGATAACTTTAACATGCCGGCTAGTCCGAACCGTACAATAAACGCGCCCGAGGGGAACTGAAAAAACTGGAGAACATCATGCGAGCAGAGCTTATGCATAAGTTTTTTTTGATTGTTGTGCTGGTTACTTCGTTTTGTGTTATATCGCCTGAATCGGTATTGGCGGCCGACGAAGAACCAGAAGGTCCCTTCAAACCCACATGGGAATCTATCAGGGACAATTATGAAGTCCCCGAATGGTTTCGTGACGCCAAGCTGGGAATATATGTTCACTGGGGAGTATATTCTGTTGCCGAACGTGGTGAGTGGTACGGCCGAAGAATGTACCAGGAGGATGACCCCGTTTATGCGTATCACGTCAAAACCTACGGACACCCCAGTGAATTCGGATATAAAGACCTGATCCCTCTGTGGAAGGCGGAGAATTTCGACCCTAATTCCTGGTTGGAACTTTTTAAGCAGGCCGGCGCTCGGTATTTCACGCCCTGCGCAGTTCATCACGACGGCTTTGACCTCTGGGATTCGAAATACCAGCCGTTTAACGCCGCTAAAATGGGACCCAAAAAAGACCTGCTCGGAATGTTGCGTGCAGCTACGCTGAAACACGGCCTGCGATTTGGAGTGACATCACATTTGGCTCGCAGTTACTGCTGGCTTCAAACCAGCCATGGCGCCGATACCAAAGGCCCTAAAAAGGGTGTTCCTTATGACGGGAGATTAAAGGAATACGAAGCCCTTTACCATAAGACACATGGTGACACTGCCATGCGTTACCCGGCGGTGTCTCCCGCTTCTTGGAAATTGTCGTGGAAGCTCCGCATGACTGATCTGATTGATAATTACCAGCCGGACCTGATATATCTGGATGGTGCTCTTCCATTTCTGGATGATAAGGGACAGACCGGTTTTGAAGTGCTGGCGCACTATTACACCGAGGGTTTGAAACAACACGGCGGTAAAAAGGAAGTTATGCTGACGTACAAAGGTTCTGCCATGACGCAGGAAAAAAACAAGGGCTGGTATGTCCCGGGAATAGGGACTCGCGATTATGAGCGAAATGTGCCGGACCGGCTGCTGGATGAGCCGTGGCAAACCGACGATTCTATCGGTCCCTGGGGTTATGATACTACCGTTCCTTATACCTCTGTTGATCAATTGGTGGATAAGCTCGTGGACATTGTCAGCAAGAACGGCAACTTATTGCTGAATGTCCCCCCGAAGGCCGACGGCACCTTCGACCGGGAAACAATAAATATCCTGAAGGAATTAGGCAAATGGAACCACGTGAACGGAGAGGCCATTTTTGGTACACGTCCATGGGTTCGTTTTGGTGAAGGGCCGGTCAAGGCGCCGCAGTCGCGTGCAAGGGTCTCACCTTTTTCTGCAAAGGATATTCGTTTTACAACAAAAGGTAATATATTATATGCCATCGTGTTGGACTGGCCCGGCGAACAGGCAGTCATTACATCGTTGGCCAGAAGCGCGGAAAATTCCGGCGAAATCGAGACTGTCGGCTTGCTTGGCCATGATGGAAAACTGGAATTCATACAAGATACTGATGGTTTGAAGGTCAGCATGCCCGCCGATAAGCCCTGTGATTATGCTTTTGTTTTAAAAATCACTGGCTTAAAACTGAATTAAATCCTAAGAGCTTTTCGGGCGGAGAATATTTTTGAACGGCGTGTTTTTGAACCAGACCACGTGTTCCGGCTCATAAGTCTGTGAAAAACGTAATGAATCCCCTTGAATTAACATAAAAAGGGAAGAATAAACACCCTATTTTAAATTCCCTTTTCGATGTACAAGCAGATTATCCCGTCTTTCGAAGAGGGAATTTATACCCATCGGCAGTCTATTCACTTGACGATTTACCTTTTCAACGCTAAAATACTATATATTAATTCGTAGCAATGATGCATTAGGACTTTGCGGATGCCGAAAAGTACCCCGAAAAGAGTGGTGTTTATTTCTTCTTTCCTTCCGAGAAAATGCGGGATTGCGACATTCACATCGGACCTTATAACAAATATCGCTGCTGCGGCCAAAGGTGAGTTCGAGCCGTTAGTGGTGGCTATGCACTCGGGAGACCAGAGATATAACGACCCGGTGAAATTCGAAGTCCACCAGGATATCAAAAGCGATTATATTTGTGCCGCCGATTATATCAATTTCAGCCATGTTGACCTGATATGTGTTCAGCATGAATTCGGGCTCTTTGGTGGAGAGGGAGGTTCGTACCTTAGTTTATTGCTCAACAGACTGAAAGCCCCCGTGATAACAACCCTGCACACTGTTCTGGACGAACCGGAACCGGTATTTCACAAGTCATTAACCAATGTGTGCAGCGCCTCTCATAAAATCATCACAATGAACGAGCGGGGCGTCACCATGCTGCAGGATATTTATAATGTACCCGGCAGGAAAATTAAGTTGATCGCTCACGGTATTCCGGATTTACCGTTCGTTGACAGCAATTATTACAAGCATAAGTTCGGTCTGGAAGACAGAAAAACCATTCTGACTTTTGGCCTGCTTGGCACGAACAAAGGTATAGACATAATGCTTCAGGCGATGCCGGCAATAATCGAAGCGGATCCGTCGGTTATGTATATCGTCCTTGGTATGACACACCCTAACGTACTCAAACATGAAGGAGAATCATATCGATTCAGTCTCCAGCAAATGGTTAAAGATTTGGGTTTGGAAGAGCACGTAATCTTTCATAACAGATTTGTAAGTGACCAGGAGCTTCATAACTTTTTGTGTGCGGCGGATGTTTATGTAACTCCGTATAAAAATGTAAAACAACTGACCAGCGGTACTTTGTCTTTTGCGGTGGGGGCGGGCAAGGCGGTTGTCTCGACCCCTTATTGGGCGGCCGAGGAGCTTCTTGCCGATGGAAGGGGTAAACTTGTACCGTTCGGCGATTCGAAGGAAATAGCCAAAGCAATAATCGATATACTTCAAAATGAGTCATTCTTTTATTCATTGCGAAGAAAGGCATACGAATACGGTCGCTCGAGAACCTGGCCAAAAATCGGCCAGGCCTATTGGAAATTATTCAGTACAAAGCGAATGCCTGTACGGATTCCCGCCAAAAGCACACTTTCGGCGGCCGAAACAATATCAAATATCGAGGTGCCTGTACCATCGCTGGAACACCTGATTAAACTCACTGATGATACCGGCATGTACCAACACGCCAAGTTCACTATACCAAATCGCGAACATGGTTATTGTACGGATGATAACGCCAGAGGTGTAATAGCGATGACCCGGTATTATGCGCAGTATCCCGAGCCGAAAGCTCTGAAACTCCTCGATACATATTTGTCTTTTATAATGTATTCGCAGAACAGTGATGGAACTGTCAGAAACATGATGAATTTCGAGAGGACCTGGTTCAAAAAAGAAGCACAAAGCGATGCTTTCGGCAGAGTTTTATGGGCGTTCGGGACCGTTATGGCGCAGCCGCCGGCACCGGCTTATTTGTCGGTTATCAAAGACTGCTTCGATAGATCGGTCGAACACATCCAGAGGCAACTGCCGAAAGGTATGGCATATTCGATTCTCGGTATGTGCGATTATTTAAAACAGTTTCCCGGTGCCAGCGAAATAAAACGTCAGTTGGAAATGGCGGCGGACGGGCTTGTCACTCAATATGAAGAGAGTCATTATCCTGATTGGCAATGGTTCGAAGAGGCCCTCACTTATGACAACGCCGTACTGCCGCACGCTATGTATGTTGCCGGTATGACCTGTGACAATAAAAAATATCTAACCGTCGCGGAAAAGACCTGCGAATTTCTCCTGGCGAATATTTACCACGGCAAGCATTTCAGCTTTATTGGTTGTAATGGATGGTATGAGCGTGGAGGGACAAGAGCTTCTTTTGACCAGCAGCCAATAGATACCGCCGGTACCGTTATGATGCTAAGGGCCGCTTACGATGCAACTAAAAACGATAATTTTTTGGTCCTTCAAAGAAAGGCCTTCGAGTGGTTTCTCGGCAGAAACGATTTGCACATTCCGCTCTATGACTTTCGAACAAAAGGATGTAATGACGGTCTTATGCGTGATGGGGTTAATCTTAATCAGGGGGCCGAAAGTACACTTAGCTTTTTGTTAAGCTTATTGTCCGTGGTGGAAAGTTTTGCAATAATCGGTAAAAAAAAAGCTGACAGGGAAATCCTATTACACAAAACCGATCATATAGAGAATTCAGCACAAGAGCCGGCCCCGATTAGGAGCATATCTGCCGGACCGGACCGGAAAGATTTTAATAAAGACCGGATCGAAGAGCTCACCTGAAGTATTATTTTTTTACTGTTCTGTCCTGATTTTCTGAAAGATTACATCCGTGATGATAGTGCCGCTCTGAATATCACACCGTTTGGCTTGGCGTTGATAATTTCCACGAATCCGTTATGTGCCTGCACGAATTTCTTCACTAATGCAAGTCCAAGACCGCTGCCGGTGGTTTCTCGTGTCGACTCGGCCCCGATACGGTAAAACTCCTGGAATATTTTTTCCCTCTGACTGTGGGGGATACCGGGGCCGTGATCCTCGACCTCGATTATTGTGTATTGATTGTCGCTCTTGGTCCTGACCGTGATGGTCTTGTCCGTTGCGTTTCGTGCATATTTAATAGCGTTGTCAAGAAGGTTAACGACAATTTGGGTGACGGCGTCACCGTCGAAAGTTATTTCTCCGAGTTGGCTTAGCTCAGTTTTTATCGAAAAGCCCTTTAGGGCCGCATAAGGCGCCATCATTTCAACGACGTCCTCGACATATTTATTGATATCGCCTGCTTTAAAGAGATATTTCTTACGTCCCCTTTGAATGCGTGAAAAATCAAGGACGTTTTCTATGAGCCGGCTCAGGCGCTCGCTTTCCTGCCGCATATTTTTGTAATATTCGGTTAGTTTGCCTTCAGATTTAATCCAGTTTTTTTCCAGCATCTCTGCGTGCATACGTATCGACGTCAGGGGCGTTCTCAATTCGTGCGAGACGGCCGAGATAAAATCGTCTTTTTTCTGTGCCAGTTTGAATTGTGTCCGTGCACTGAGCCATAGACTTCCTAATGCCAATGTCACTGCCAGGAAAACAAACGACATTATGCCGAGATACCACGTTCGCAGTTGATGAATTTGCCTGCCGATCCGGGCGGGATCGGTTTCTGTAAGGTTGAGCATCAAATGACCGAGACCGGCGAAATCCAGTATGGCCGTATATGCAGATGGCTCACTTTGAGTCATAGCCAGCTCGAAGTCCATATCGTCCCGGATGAATCTTTTTGCTGACTTGTCGACCTCTTCCAGGAGTTTTTTCTCATTGAGCTGGAAGCCCTGCAGATAGGATTTATCTTCGATTTGCACCCGCCGCAGCATAAAGACCTGTCCGCGGAAGATGGATTGCTCGCTGTTTTGGCTTGGGACAACTACTGGTACGAACGGCTCAATCCGTATCTCAACCATATCGGCACGACTATCTCCGGATAAAGACTGCGGTCCGGATTGCTCCTCCGAGGTTTGTACTGTTTGAGGTCTTTGTGACTGGGTCGCGGGGCGTTGTTGATTGAGTCTTTGTACCGGTTGGTTTTGAGAAATATTTCTCTGTGGTTCCTGCTGTGAAGTTTCTGCTGAGATGCCGGTCCCTTCCTGCAAATCAGTTTGTTGGTTTCTCTGAGGTAAATACGATGTTGAAGCAGACTGTTGGTTATAAATTTCCTGGCTTTGTGCC
>CAYVXS010000174.1:0-6487 GCA_964454885.1 uncultured Pirellulales bacterium | reverse complement strand
TTTGAAGTTGTTTTAATGAGGCGTACTTTATAAACTGTCTTTCCGAAGCTAAATGGTTGATCCAGATACGCATTGTCACTTCGAGAACAATAAAGGTAATTAAAACTGATGTTACAGACAGAAGGAATTTCTGACTGGTCTTTTTGATATCTTTCATTTTAAACCCCGCATGTACGTCCTTGCTGAGGATATGTCATCGGAAAGTATGTTAAATTACGCCCTTTTTTCTGAGACGCCTAAACAGCTTACCGAGTTTTCTCCTGAATATGTTTCGATCTCCGACTTTTTTTATGGCCCATTTTGGAAATTGCTGGACTCTGGACTCATTGTAGGAAATCCCCTGCCACGGTATCGAGCCGCATCCGCGGATAAAGACTGTGCCGTCATAACCGGAAAATATGTGGGTAATCAGAGACTCGTCGGTCATCATGTTTTCCACCGAGTTGTTTTTTATCCCAAAAAATTTGAAAAATTCACTCTTTACATAAAAAGCGTTGGTTTTTGTTGTGCAAACGAGTTCGTAACCTTTCGAATTCGCCAGCTTCGTGATCGATAACAGACTGCTGCCCTGCATTAGTTGCGGATCGGGGGGCTGGACAAACTCGACCGTTTTGTGAATGGTCGGATTAAATTCAATCACAACTGCTTTTGGTTTATAATTTTCGATCGCTTTCCAGACATGATAATCGTTTCCGTCTATGTCTATGGAAAGCAAATCGAAATCAACCGGTATAGCAGTCTCTTTTAGGATGGAATCCAGTCCGTCTTCCCGGTCAAAACCGACAAATTTATTTATCATAATAACTTTATCATTGTCGCTAAAAGTTTTTAACAGGTCTTTATACCTTTTGCGATTACCTTCTATTAGCACCGCGGAATATCCTCTTTCGCTGATAAGATTATAAGTGTTGCTGCATGCTTTCCCGTCCCAACTGCCGAATTCCACGCACCACTTGTCGTTGACTCTCAAAGTTTCCAGGACCTTTTCGATGATCCCGTCTTCGCCGTACTGAGAGGTTACATTACGAGCATACTCGGTTAGCCATAAATCATTTCCTCTTATTTTTTCCGAAACAGTTGTACTATTGTTTTGGCTCATTAATACGTCCTTTGTTCGAATGTGTTCTGATGATGTCGTTCTCTACGTTAAAAGTCCAGTCGGGACAGGTCCTCTTGATAAATTCCTCGAGAGCATTGAGTGTTGGATAATCATTGCTGCCGGTGAAACATCGAGCGTCGTCAATAAGCACTACGTGCTTCGATATGAGCGGATGCTTGAGTATGCACTCTATTTCCTGCATTATGGGTGTTTCCATGTCCGCTTTGGCTGTTGAGCCGCCCGAGTAGTGCGCATCGAGCCAGAAAAGACACGGCTTGTCGATATTTTTCAAAACCTGCGGTAGGATTTCCCCGCTCTGGCCGTGCAGGATTTGTATATCCGTATAGCCGGTAAATCTCTTCCGGGCATTTTGATAATGCGTTGTATCAAGCTCAATGGAGTAAATCCGTTTAATGTACGGCATTACAGCATAAACCATTTTCCCCTTATAAGTTCCCGTTTCGATAAAAACCTCGGGAGAATAATTTTTGATGTATTCCACGACCACTCTTTGCTTGCCGAGATTGGGCATCGGCCCGGTCGCACCGTCTTTTTCCCATTTTCGGAATTTCTTCTCGAGCTTCATTTGTCTGTGCATTCGTGCAAGTGTTCCTAACGGGGTCGTTCGCTCAAGAAAATATTTCAAAGGTTCCTTCATAGATGACACCATAATTTTCCGTTAATACTATCGAATATTGTTACCGCTTCCCACCTTTTTTAACTTAAAATATTCGCGTCCGCATCCGGGTTCGGTAGGTTTTTTACCCGCGACAAAATCGATATCGAGCCTGTAATTATTTATATATTTTTCGTTGAGAGCCTCGACTGTATGCTCGCTTGTGCCGTCATGGTCATTTTTTGTGGAAGTGTTGACCATGTTTACCTGTATTGCGGAAGCACAGAGTTTCTGGAAATAAGTATGATCGGGGAGTTGCTCACTATTGTTCCGGCACCATCGACAGGGCCAGGATTCGAGAGTGTTGGGGCTGAAAAAATAACCGAAGCGTTTCAACATCGACCGCTTCCATCCGACTCTTTCAAAAATTTTCGATAAAAAAGACGACGGCCTGAATACTTTTTTTACGAGATGGTTGCTTATCATCGAGCCATAAATAATCTTTTTTACGAAATCCGTTTTGTAAAACGTGCAGCACAGCTCGAATGGATATCTCGTATGTGGTGTCTGGCCTTTCTTCCAGTTCAGCATGTAAACGGATTCTCCGGCAATAGTACATTCGGTAATAATATCGCCGCTGTCTTTCAAAGATGCGAGACTAAATCTTAAAGTGAAACCGAATATATCTTCACTGTGTTCTTCGAATGTTCTGTCGATGACCTCGAAACTAACCTGTTCGAAAAAAACAACATCATCTATTCCGAACAGGATATATTTTGACCGGACCCGGTCGAGAACCTGCATGAAGTCATTGTGAAAATCGCTTTCTTTTATCACAATGCAATTTTTAAACTTCTTAAAGAGTAAATCGTACTGCCGCTCAAATAACTCGGCTTTATAAATAATATAAGTTTGTATAAGTTCCGATGGGAAAAATTTATACAGACTTTCCAGGTATGCTTCCAGTTGCAATGGTCGGTTTTTTGTAAATACGATGTTACTTATGACTTCTTTCATAAATTATATTCTTCTAATCCCTTGGGCCGGTCGTTGCTGCATATTCTACCATTCAGGCGTGCAAGTTAAAGAAAAAAAGGTTGATTGTCACGTATAAACTTCTAAAATTAACGGTGTTAGAGAATGAAAAGGAGATTCGTTCCGATGGATGGGAAAAAGGAATCTCAGGTTAGTATTTGCATACCTCATTGGCAGGTCAAAGAACTGATAACGCCCTGCCTGCGTGCCATACGCAAATTCACACAAAACATTCCCATAGAGGTTATTGTGGTCGATAACGGCTCCGAAGACGAATCCCTGGCGTATTTACGGTCGCTTTCCTGGATAAAGTTGATTGAGCGTGGTAAGCAAACTCCGGAAAATTGGGTCCAGGCGTTCGTGACCGCTCTCGATCTGGGCTTTAAGCATAGCCGCGGCGAATATTTTGTCATTATGCACACAGATACCCTAATCAAACATCCCGGGTGGCTGGAACGTTTAATCCTGCCTATGAAAGATGCTCCGAAATGTGCGGCTGTCGGTGCCTGGAAACTTGAACTGCGACATCCGATATATGAATTTACGAAAAAGATAACCGACACCAAAAAAGCCAAGCTATGGCTGCGCCGGAACTTACTTGGCGATCAAAAAGCACGACAGCTAAAACGTGAATTATGTCCGCGCGATTATTGTGCCATATATCGTGCCGAGCCTATCAGGCGATTAGGTTTAAAGTTCAACGCCCAGGGAAGCTTGATCGACTACACTTCAGCCGAGCAGATGTATTACCAGCTCAAAGAAAACGGTTACCATGCAGTGGTTATCGATACTACTGAGATGATGAAATACATGGTACATCTTGCCCATGCAACGGCGGGACTGCGACCGGAGCGGAGAAGGTTGCATCACCGGCATGCCCAAAAAAAATCCGAACGAAACCTCCGCCGCTTTTTTAATTTACCCCTGATAAAGGAATTGATGGAAGACGAATCTTTGGATAGGGATGTTATTGAGACGCTTGTTTAGCGATTCCCGTACATTGATTCGTAATACTTCTGATAATCACCAGAGACGATGTTGCTTAGCCATTGGGAGTTTTGAAGATACCAGTCGATGGTTTTATTTATCCCCTCTTCGAAACTCACTGACGGTTTCCATCCGAGCTCGTTGATAATTTTACTTGCATCTATCGCATATCTTCTGTCGTGACCAGGCCTGTCGGTGACATGTTTTATAAGAGATTTCGGTTTGCCAAGACGATTTAGGATTAGGTTTATAACCTCCATATTGGTTTTTTCGTTGCAGCCGCCGATATTGTAAATCTCACCTGGAGGTGCTTTCTGCAGAACTTCCCAGACGGCCGTGCAGTGGTCATATACGTACAGCCAATCCCGCACATATAGCCCGTCACCGTAAACCGGAAGTTCCTTATCGTTGAGGGCATTATTAATCATCAGCGGGATCATCTTCTCGGGAAACTGGTATTGGCCGTAATTATTCGAGCACCTGGTGATATTATATTTGACGCCCCACGTATGACCGAATGCTCCGACCAAAAGGTCGGCGGCCGCTTTGCTGGCCGAGTACGGGGAATTGGGACTCAAAGGGGTTTGTTCGGTAAATTTGCCTTCCTGACCGAGAGACCCATAAACTTCATCGGTTGAAATTTGAATAAAACGCTCCAGTTTTTTGTCACGGGCCATCTCGAGCAACGTTAATGTTCCGGTTATATTGGTTTTTATGAAAATCTTCGGCTCGTTTATCGAACGATCCACATGGCTTTCAGCGGCGAAATTTATGATAGTTTTTACCCGGTATTGGTCAATTATTTTCTCGACTAAATCACCGTCGCAAATGTCACCTTTTATGAATTTATGGTTCGGGTGTTCCATGAATTCGTTAAGGTTCTCAAGATTACCTGCGTAAGTCAGCTTGTCGAGGTTGACTACAAAACAATCCCCGTGCTCGGAAAGCACCATACGTATAAAATTGCTCCCGATGAAACCTGCTCCGCCTGTGACCAGAATATTTTTCATATATTTCTCAAAAATCGCTCTAAAGGTCCCTGCCAATGTTCTATTGGACTACCGAGTAAGTTAGTTATTTTACTGCAATCGAATCGACTATTCAATGGTCTTGCCGCTTTACTTATATAGTCGCTTGTTTTACATGGTAAAAGGTCAACATCTATTGATAGCTTGTCGAAAATAAATCTTGCCGTCTCGAAGCGGCTGGCATAACCGGAACATGCAAAGTGAAATATACCCTGCGGCGTATGATTTAACAAAGTGCAAATTACTTTGGCGATTTCTGCTGTGGCTGTAGGCGAACCGATTTGATCGTCAACAACTTTAAATGTATCACCGGATTTTGCACGTTTAATGAGTTTTGTTACGAAGTTATCGCCGGCGGAGCCATAAGTCCATTCTATGCGTAAAATACAATGTTTGCAGCCGCTTTTTGCAAGGAGCTGTTCCCCCTCCAATTTTGTTTTGCCGTAAGTGTTGATTGGATTTGCCTGGTCAGTCTCGCAATATGGCCTATCTGATTCGCCGCTGAAAACAAAATCGGTACTGATGTGTAAAACCCATTTATTGTGCTCGCGTGCATAATTGCCAAGTCGCCCTACCGCTTCTGCGTTAATTTTATATGCCAGATCGAGATTACTTTCGGCGCCATCGACATCGGTATAAGCAGCGCAATTGATAATTACCTGTGCGGCTTCGAGAGTTTTTTCAAATTGCCGATTATCGGTTATATCAAATTCAGGTAAATCGAGAATTTTTATATCAATACCCTCCTGCTCACAGGTTTTCACAAGGTCCGAGCCGAGCATTCCTTTACCGCCCAAAATGAAAACGCTGTTGCCATAAGATGTCATCAAAATTCTCCAAAATGTGGTAATTTTTCCGGTGCAATATCTTTAAGTTTTGGATATTTTGCATCTTTTGGTGAAAGAACAGGCTCCGTGACGGGCCAATCGATATTCAACTGAGGATCATTCCAAATAATACCGTTTTCGGTTGCAGGATTGTAGAAATCCGTACATTTATATAAAAACAATGCCGTATCGCTGGTAACACAATATCCGTGGGCAAAACCCGGCGGAATATATATTTGCTTATGGTTCATCTCTGAAATTACTTCACTAACCCACCGGCCAAATGTCGGAGAATCTATACGAATATCCACGGCGACATCTATAACAGTTCCGGATAAAACCTGGATTAATTTACCCTGTGATTGCGGGTATTGGTAATGCAAACCTCTTAAAATTCCCTTTTTAGAGAATGAAACGTTGTCCTGAACGAAAGGACCTTTAACGCCGGCGTTCTCATAGTGCGTGCTGCGCCATGTTTCCAAAAAGAAACCTCGCTCGTCGGAAAAGACATCCGGCTCAAATATCAGCACTCCCTGCAGTTTCGTCTCTATAACTTTCATATTTTTATCGGAGAATTAAATACCGTACCTTGTTATTGAGGCGGCTCCTGGACTATCAATTCATTGGCCCTGTTCAGTGATTCGAATGTTCCCGCATCTGTCCACCAGCCATCAAGAATATCATATTCCAGTTGCTCCCTGGCGATGTACGCATCATTGACGTGAGTAATTTCATATTCTCCCCGGGCCGACGGCTCGAGTGTGCGTATGATATCGAAAACCAATGCATCGTAAAAATATATACCGGTTACGGCATAATCACTCTTCGGTTCTTCGGGTTTTTCCTGTATGCCGATAACTTTGCCGTCGATTATTTCCGCTACACCGAAACGTTG
>CAYVXS010000173.1:0-6565 GCA_964454885.1 uncultured Pirellulales bacterium | reverse complement strand
GAAGTGACTCTCGAAGACTATGCAAATCTCACAGATTTACGCCTTTCAAATTTTGGTGTTTCTAACCTTGAACCAATAAAAGGCCTGACAAACCTGCAACGGCTTTATATTAGAGGCTGCGAAAATGTTGCAGACCAGCAGGTTGAGGAATTGCAGAAAGTCCTGCCGGAACTGGAAATTCATCGCTGACCGACAGAAAATTATACCGATAGATTCAAAATGGAAAACAACACCGAAATAAAAGAGCAAAAAGATATTCCAAAGAAACTTTCCTACCGAAAATTCTTATTCGCTGCTATCGTAGTGTTGCTATTGCTGACGACTGTTTCTGCTTTTCTTGTTTTCTCACAGGGACAAAAAAGCGACCCGGCCAGTGAGATGATTATTCGGCAGCAGGCAGCCAGAGCAGTTGGGAAAGATCCAAACGACCTGACTGACAGTGACTTTGCGACAATCAGGTATTTTACTCTTCGTAATAAAGAGCTTTGCGATATTAAGATTCTTGAGAAATTTACGAACCTGAAAACATTAGATATTATAGAAATTCATTACCCTTCGAATAAAATACCTAAATGGATGAAGATTCTTGCAAAACTGGGTATTTATGATCTTTCAGGGAGAAATGCGATTGATCTAAGCCCACTTAAAAAGATGTCAAATCTTCAAAGACTTCAAATAGGAAGAACTTATATTAAAAACATCAAGCCGCTGGAAGGTCTGACTAACCTGGAACATATTTCTTTGAATGGTAGTCGGATATCCGATATTGAACCTATAAAGGGCTTGAAAAATTTACAGATACTCTCCCTTTTTGAAACAAATATCACCGATCTTAAACCAATTAAGGAACTTACAAATCTTCAATCGCTTAATATTGCAGATACTCAGGTTACCGATTTTCAGCCGTTAGCTGAACTGACTAATTTACGTGATCTTTCACTTCAGAGAACGCCAATAATTGATCTTGAGCCTATTAAGGGGATGACGAAGCTGTTGAGCCTTATTATAACAAATTGTCAGGTGCATGACCTTGAACCTATAACGGGCCTGACAAATTTACAACAGCTATATCTTAGTGGAACACCGGTCTCGAATCTTGAGCCAGTCAAGGCTTTGAAAAAAATGAAGAGCCTAAATATTGAGGGTTGTAATAATATCACAGACGAGCAGGTGGAGGATTTACAGAAGGCACTTCCTGAACTGAAAATTGAACGCTGACCGGCAGAAAATTAGGGGACAGAGTATTGGGGATGGGGGATAGTCAATAATATTTAGCGCCCGGTTTTACCGGGGGGATTCAATTCAATCTACAATTCAACAGGGGGACATCATGGCAAATCTACTAACGCTACAGAATCACAACACAATTGAAAAGGCGTCAAATATTTACAACCAGCTTCGGCGGAATCGTCCGGCCACAAGGGCCGATTTGAAAAACTACGTTAAGGTCTTTCTCGGCCTTGATGTGCCGGATAAAAATATCTGTCCTGAGCATAACAGCCCGATGGATTATCTCTGGCACAGCTTCGCAGCGGGCCATCCACATCTGGATAAAAGAAATCCAGATTTGGATGCCACACGTCGTACTACAGAGAACACCGATGCAATTGTCTGGGCGAATCGCACCGGCGGCAAGACGGAGCTGGCGGCGGTCGCGACTTTGCTGGATTGCATATTTAAGCCGAACTGCCAGGTAAGAATATTAGGAGGCTCCGGCGAGCAGTCGAACAGGATGTACGAATATTTGATTCATTTTTTGTATAACGGCTTCGAGGGATTCCTGTCTGAGCCGCCTTTGAAGGCAAAGTGCCGTTTTGCAAACGGCTCATCGACCGAGGTCCTGACCCAATCGGCGACAAGCGTCCGCGGCCAGCACGTACAGAAGCTCCGCTGCGATGAGGTCGAACTTTTCGACGTGGATGTTTTTAACGCTGCAAAATTCACCACGCAGAGCAAAGCGGGAATTATCGCCGGGATGGAAATGATTTCCACGATGCACCAGCCATACGGGCTTATGCAGCAAATTGTCGCGTCAGCCCCGAAGTACAGCACGCCGATATTCAAATGGTGCGTCTGGGAGGTGATTGAAAAATGTATCGGCCGGAGCTGTTCGCAATGCCCGCTCTGGCAGGACTGCCGGGGCAAGGCGAAAACCGCCTCGGGCTATCTGAAGATTGACGATTGCATAACGCAGATGCAAAGGGCCAGTCGGGCCGGATGGGAGGCGGAGATGCTCTGCATAAGACCATCGCGGGAAAATGTCGTCTTCGACGAGTTCGACCCCGGTATCCATGTTCGGCCAATCGATTACGATCCCAATCTGCCTTTATATCGCTCGCTGGATTTTGGTTTCGTCAATCCGTTCGTGTGTCTGTGGATACAGGTCGATGAGGCGGGAATAGTTCGCGTAATAGACGAGTACGTTCGAAGCAGGGCCACTATCGACATTCACGCCGAGGCAATTAAGAGCTGCTTGCCTGTCGCCGAGGAAAAAATCGCCGCTACTTTCTGCGACCCGGCGGGAAAAAGTCTTAACGACGTAACCGGCACAAGCTCGATTCGGGAGCTGCGTGCCATGGGAATAGCTGTCAAATACAAACGCAGCGGGATATTAGAAGGAATCGAGCTTATCCGGCGGGCAATCCGCTCCGGCGACGGCAAAAGCTCCCTGATAATCTCGCCTAATTGCCCCCGCCTGATTGAGGCTATGGAATGCTATCATTATCCGCTGGAACGCAATAAAACCGGGGAATTGCCGCTAAAAGACGGGCTGTACGACCACCCGATAGACGCCCTGCGGTATTTTTTCATCAACCATACCTGCCCTGCCAAAACGTCCGCCCGCCGATACTAAAATAAGAGGATATAAGAAAAATTAAAGAATTTTCGGTTTTACAGTAAAATTTTTCACGAACATTACAAATAAAGCCCTAATTCCAGGAAATTTTTGCTTGACTATATAGAGCAATTCAATATAATGATTATTTATGATGGAGTGTATGGTGATGTTAGGTATTTTACTTCCGTAACTTACATACCTTTTTAGCAAGGCGGCTTTTTACATAAGTGGTTGAATTATATAGGCAACCTTTACCTTTATACTTGGTCAATCAACAGGATCGGAGGAGGAGTAAGATGAGAAAAATAGTAATTCCCTGCATAATTATGATTTTATCCGGTACAGTTGCTGCCGGACCATCTTTCCAGGATTTTGAAACAGATACCGGTGACTGGGTGTTCTATGACGGCGGCGCGCAATCCGGTCGTGTTGCTTCCGGGGGCGGCTTGCTTGGTGTAACCTCTGCAAGCGGCTCGTACCATGCGGAACTGGCCAATGTCCATGACACATACCAGGCAGGATATGGTTCAGCCGGTTATAGTTTCTTTGGCGGAAGAGACCCTGTGTACCAGGGTTCATTTTATCAATCTATAGATGTTTATATTGACCCGACATGGTCCGGTCTTGGTTTGTGGATTGATATGTCTCCGGCCGATATCGACAACACTTCACTATATGCCGCCGAAGGTAACTTTCGGCTCACAGCTGATGGCTCATCGGTAAATGTGCAGGCAATAAACAGCTCGAATCTGACAACAATAACCAACGCCGGATGGTACACTTTTGAAATGGTCTGGAGTAAGGGGACGAATCCGACGGATTTGATTAATATGGACCTGAATGTTTATGACTCTACCAACATACTTCTTGGCAGCGAGTCATTTTTGGCAACATTTCCTCAAGGCTCTCATCCAGGACAATCACAGTACCTCGGAAATAACAGTTATGTCTGGCTTACAGTTTGGCAGAATGGTTTTGCCGATGACATTATTGCAATAGATAACGTACAGACCGGCCTGATTCCTATTCCGGCACCGGGTGCTATTATTCTTGTCGGAATCGGAGCCGGCATTGTCGGCTGGTTTAAAAAACGCAGAACTCTGTAAGACCGATACAAAACAATAAAAAAGACAGGCTGTAAGCATTCCGCTTGCAGCCTTTTGTTTTTCATGGGGCAACTGCTGTATAAATTGTCATTTACCGACGGTACTTTTTCATCAACCACACCCGCCCGGGCAAAACGACCGCCCGCCGGTACTAAAGTGGTCTTTTCGTAAGATACTGTGGTTATTTCCAATAATATCTTAATTTCTTATACCGACCGGTAATGTCCCGAGATTGTGCAAACCTGCAGTGACGATTATATCGATTATTTGTCCTGTATTCTGTTTGTGTTATATAGCACGTCACTTTAAAAAAAGTAACAAAGAACACCCTTAAGCACATCTATTAACTGTTTTATCTTTGAATCAATACTTAAAAAATGTTATAATGGCAATCGTAGTTAGGATATTTCAGAAGCGGAACATCCATATCGTGAGGGGGATCAAGAATGAAAAGAACAATCATCATCGTAACATTAAGTGTGTTTATATCCACACCGGTATTGGCAGATTTTACAAACGGAGCCGGTTACACAGGAGGAACTGCACGATTCACAAGAATATCCGGATATTTTGTCGGAAGCGGCGGCGAGTTCACGTTGTACGACACCAGCACCACAAACTTTCTTCTCTCGAATAGCGATTACGATTCCACAACCAGTGGATTATTATCCGGTCATTCCGAATCATTTCAGACTTTCTGCCTGGAAGCAGATGAAAATGCCGCCAATCCGATGAGTATTTGGGTAAGCGAGTCTTCCGTGAACGAAACAAACGGTACAGCAGGAACGTATGGCTCCGGCTCACATGCCTGGGGCGGCGGTACTAACACTAATAACGGAGACAACCTCAATCCATTCACCGCATGGCTTTATACACAGTTCGCTACGGGCAACCTGGCCGGCTATGCATACAGCGGCACAAATTCTTACGGTCTTAATCGTTCGCAGACAGCCGGTGCTTTACAGTGGCTAATATGGACTACTGAAAACGAAACGGGTAGTTATGTTAACGCTATAGCCCCGACCGGCAACCAGGTGAATTTAATCAATGATTGGAAGGATCTGTACAATGCAAGCGGGTGGACAGGCTTGGGCGATGTACGGGTTTTACAAAATTCCACTTTAGGAGGAGGTGCCGCACAGGATTTTCTTTACTTTTTTCATGCTCCGGTACCGGGAGCAATCATACTTGGTTTGCTCGGGCTGAGTATTGCAGGATTAAAATTACGCAAATATGCGTAATAAAAAGTTTGAAGTAATTAAGCAGTAAATAAAAAGCCTCTGTAAAAGCATTTCTGAAGAGGCTTTTTTACATTAATGCTGCGTACCGTTCGAACTACGTCCGTATCAACGTGATTTTTCTGCAAGCGCTCGGTTTATGACATCGATATAAGTTTCCAAAGGTTTGAATCCCTCGATTTTTACTCCGTTGATAAATACGGCCGGCAGCACGCGAACGCCATCGATTTTTGCCATATCCATATTCTGAGCCAGCTCAGGCTTTTTGCAGTCGCTATCGAGACAACGCCGTAGAGATTTCTTTTTCAGACCGAGTGAGCCGGCCAGGTCAATAAGTTTTTCTTTCGTACAGGGATTGTCAGTACTCTGACGAAATGCCTGAAATAGAGCATCATGATAATCGAGAAACCGCCCCGAATCGCCAGCCCAAAGAGCTGCCTGGGCTCCGCGCATCGACTCATCGCTAAGTGCACCTAACATGCGTATCTGGATCTTTACGATACCGGTGGATTCGAACTCTCTGAGTTTCGGTTCTACCTTCAGGTTGAACCTCTCGCAGGCACCACACTCAAAATCCGTATAAATAACAATCTTCAGAGAGGATTCACGAATGTCGTTTGAATTATCGGTATGTTCGGATTTCGAATCTGATTTGAGGCCGTTATTAGATGCAGCACAGCCTGCTGTTAACAGGATTACGAAAAGTAATACAAGCTGTACAGATCTAATAAATATCATATTAACCGGAACAATAGAAACCCGTTTTTTTCACTCTTATATTATCCCCACGATTAAAAAAGGAGCCGGCAGTAAATAGCCAGCTCCTTTTATATTCTTAAATAATCAGCTTTTCAATAAATATCAATCGATATATTTTCCTCAACGGAATTTATTTTTAGACTGATTGGGAAAACCGTAAGATTTAAATTTATTTTTAGACTGATTGGGAAAACTATTAGGTTGAAATTTATTTTTCGACTGAATTGGAAAGCAGAAAGGCTGATATATATTTTTCGGCCGAATCGGAAAACAATAAGGCTGACATATATTTATCGGTTTAAAACAACAGGGGTTCGGTTGACATCCACATTTCTGGTCAATTGGACAGCCAAGATTATTGTAATCATCCAGCTCTTCTCCAAGTTCCTGCTCATAACCCGGTACAGCAGCCTGCACGGCTGCGATAATCTGTGCCTCGGTTAAAGGATACGCAATGCCAGGATGGGAAGCATTCAGCAATGCCGCAACAGCGCTTCTGGCCATAAGGTTGACATCGCTGCCGTTGGCGCCAAGGGCCTCTAACAATGTCGGATCAGTGATATAACTGCTTGCTCTCCTCGGATTACCACCGATAAAGATTTCTATTGTTACACCGAATACAT
>CAYVXS010000172.1:0-6566 GCA_964454885.1 uncultured Pirellulales bacterium | reverse complement strand
CTCGATAATCTTCTTTCGCAGATTCTCCCGAAAGACAGCTACAAGCTCCAGTACACTTTCAAAGACGGCAAAACGGTTGATGCGCTGATAGAAATGCCCGGTTTTTCAGTGCCCGTCGATGCAAAATTCCCGCTGCCGAGCTTCGAGAAAATTGTCAAGGCCGAATCCGAAGAAGAAAAACCGAAACTGCGCAGACAATTCATCAGGGATTGTATGACTCATATCGACAAAATCGCCGGTGACTATATCAGGCCGGTCGAGGGGACGCTGGATTTCGCTATAATGTACATACCGGCGGAAAATATCTATTACGAGACAGTAGTAAAATACGCCGGTGAAACGCAGGATATTTTACAATACTGTTTTGATAAAAAGGTGATTCCCGTTTCGCCGAATCTTTTATACGCGTATCTGATGACTGTGGCGATGGGTCTGCACGGCCTGCAGATAGAAAAACAGGCGGGTGAAATCCGGCAGAACTTGAAAAGGCTGAATGCCTCCTTTGCCGATTTCGGCGGTAACTGGGAGATTCTCGGCAATCACCTGCGGAATGCTTATGGTCAGTACGACGAGGGCCAGAAAAAGCTCGATCGATTCGGTATGCAGCTCGACCAGATACAAAATGAGGAACAAACGGGTGATGTGTGAATTAATTCAGCATTAATCATCCATGTTTTACATGGGATTTGAAAAGTTTGAATTTTATCATGTGTCATAGAATGAGTTGAAAGGGAAAAATGATGAAAAAACGAAATCAATACCTGTTGCCTGCTATCATTGTAACGGCAGTTTTCATGCTTTCCTGGAGCCTTTGCTTAGGACAGACTCAGGACGATGAGATTGTGTATTATAATAATCCTGATATCATCTCGAACAGGTTTGCGGACCAGAATGTCCCTCCGATCGAATCCGGCATAGAGCTGCAAAAAGGTACGGAGCTTGTTTTTGCATCGGTGGAAGAAGCTAAAAAACGGTTAACACAAAAGGATGGCTTCATCAAATCTCTCAGCCCGTTTGACCGTTCGGCAAGATTAAAAACCGACAAGCCGGTCACCGAAAAAGAATTCCTTGAATATGTGGCGGACCAGGTCCGGCCGTGGACGGTAGGCGAAAAGGTTCGGATTAAATCCGTGTTCAAATCCATTACGGACCGTATCGCCGGTTTCAGCCTGAATCTTCCACGAGAAATTTTGCTGATAAAAACCACAGGCAAAGAAGAAGGCGGGGCAGCATATTGCCGGTCGAATGCGATTGTATTGCCCCGGCAAATGTTGGTTGGGCAAAACGCCGCTCTGGAAAAATTGCTCACCCATGAATTGTGCCACGTTTTATTGTCGAATGATCCGATATTGAAAGAGGCCCTTTACAGAGCGATAAATTTCAGGAAATGCAACGATATCGAGCTGCCGGAGAAACTTCGGGAAGTAAAAATAACTAATCCCGACGGCGTGAAAAATGACCACTACGTCGAAGTGGAATATGATAATTCAATTATCCAGGTCGTTCCGATTATTTATTCTTCTTCGCCGAAATATGATGTTGCTGAGGGAGGTGAATTCTTTAGATATCTCAAAATAAGTCTGCTTGTTATAGAAAAGGAAGGTGACAGTTGGCGATATAAAAGCAGCAGTAACGGCGAGCCGATTTTACTTGAGCTTAAGGATGTCCCGGACTATTTCAATAGAATCGGTTCCAATACGAATTATGTTATTCACCCGGAAGAGATAATCGCGGATAATTTCGTCTTGGTAGTTCAGGGAACCCAGCCTGTTAAATCCGAGTGGGTGATTGAAAAAATGCAGAAATTATTAAAAAATAAAGTTGATGCGCAAGTCGGGATAAATTGAAATAATTGACCTTTGCCAGTAATGTGGTTTATAAACTTTTTTATATGAGGGATTATTGATGTCTGATATCTACGATTGCATCATTGTTGGGGCCGGGCCGGCCGGTCTTGCGGCGGCTCTTTATACTTCCCGTGACAGGTCAAAAACCCTGATACTTGAGAAATTCATGCCGGGCGGGCAAATTAACAATACCGATAGAATCGAGAATTATCCCGGTATCGAGCGTATCGACGGCCCCGGCCTGATTGCACAAATGCAAAAACAGGCCGAGAGTTTCGGCGCCGAAATAAAGAACGGCTGCGCAGTAACGTCTCTGGAAAAACAGCAGGACTCGAAAATCGCCGTTTATTGCGACGACGATAAGTATATTGCCAGAGTTGTGATTCTGGCTCCCGGCAGTGACTATCGCAAGCTCGGTGTCCCCGGTGAGGATAAATTTCGCGGCTCGGGCGTTAGCTACTGCGGGACATGCGATGCACCGTTTTTTAAGGGAAAGCACGTGGTTGCCGTCGGCGGCGGTAATACCGCGGTGGAAGAAACCCTTCACCTGACAAAATACGCCGAGAAGGTGACGATGATTCACCGCAGGGACGAATTCAGGGCATCGAAGATTCTGGTCGAAGAGCTTCTTGAAAAAGCCAATGAGCCGGACTCGAATCTGGTAATCAAATACAGCACCATAGCGACTGCTATCGGAGGGGATAAAAAAGTCGAATCGGTCAAACTCAAGAATGTCAAAAACAGCAAACAGGAGGATTATCCCTGCGACGGCGTCTTTATATTTGTCGGTATGGTTCCGAACACCGACTTTCTTAAAGGTTTTGTGGAGCTGACGGACAAAGGATTTATCAAATGTGACTGCGGATATCTTCGAACGAGCATTCCGGGAGTTTTCGTTGCCGGCGATTGCAGAGTCGGGGCGGCGATGCAGTTGGCCACGGCCGCCGGCGACGGAGTTGTTGCCGCAATGATGCTCAAACAATATTTCAGAGATCCCCAATGGTGGAATGAGCCGGTAAGTGAATTACTTCAGCCAGGCGGCTGGTAAGTGAAAATCGTGACGATTTGGTATCGTTATTCGTTTTTTATAGATGTTTCATTGACGCCGTTGAATAATTCTGTTATTATGTCTGCCGGATAAAAAATAATATTACAGCCGGGGCGAAAGTTCCGTGCAAAATATTCGTTGAAAGGATTTAACAATGGCGGGTAATGTGATTGAATTGACGGATGCTACTTTTGACGAGACCGTACATGATTCTGATGTGCCGGTATTGGTTGATTTCTGGGCGCCCGGGTGCGGGCCGTGCAAAATGATCGCTCCTATCGTCCAGGAAATTGCGGCAGAATATACCGAGAAAGCCAAAATCTGCAAGCTCAATACCGATGATGCCCGTGATAGCGCGATGGAGTTCGGCATAAGTGCGATACCGACCCTCATTTTATTCAAGGACGGCCAGGTACAGAAAAAATGGGTCGGATTGACCAGCAAAAAAGATCTTACAGCGGCGATCGACGAACTACTCTGAACCAAATACAACCTGTGTTCACATTTCGATAATGATTTACGAGGATTTGAAAGGCAGGAAGGTTTTAGTAACCGGTTCCAGTAGCGGAATCGGTGCGGCAACGGCGGTTTTATTCAGCAAGCAGGGAAGTTTTGTCGGAGTACATTATTTCCAGACGGCCGAAGGCGCGCAAAAAACACTTAAGACAGTCAAAGAAAACAGCGACGGTCTTTTACTGCATGCCGATGTTCGCGACCAAAAGCAGGTCGAAGATATGGTCGAGCAGTTCGTGAAGAAAGCAGGAGGTATCGATGTCCTTGTCAATAATGCCGGTTCGCTGATTGAAAGACAGCCGATTGAGACCGCCACCGTGGATTATCACGAAGATATTTTTGCCACAAACGTTCGCAGTATTTTTTTCGTAACGAGGGCGGCACTGCCTTATCTTAAAAAAAGTAAGGGCAATATCGTCAATATCGGTTCGGTATCAAGTCATACCGGCGGTGGTTACGGCTCCGGAATATATGCGGCTGCGAAAGCGGCCGTTGCAACGGAGACAATGGCAATGGCGGCGGAATTTGCCGGCTATGGAATCAGGGTAAACAGCGTCCTGCCGGGCTTTATTGAGACGCGATTTCACCGGCGATTCAGCTCAGCCGAACGCAGAAAAGAAGTTGCCGCCCAGACCCCGCTCGGAAGAAACGGGACCGCCGAAGATATCGCAAAGGCGGTGTTATTTTTGGCTTCTGAGGCGGCGAATTTTATCACGGGTGAATATATCGCGGTCAATGGCGGGCTTTATATGAGGGCATGAGCAAAACTCCTTTGCTATCCGTAGTATTTTGTTGGTATAAGGTTCATATGCCACTATTGTTTATGGCAGTGTTGAGCCAAAAGGTGTGAGAATAAATTCGGGATAAACCAGATGTTGCTTTCGATGGGGATGCATAAAAAACAATGGGTCATTCGGCCTGCCGACCAGAGGAGCGAGCAGATCGCCAAATTGCTTAAAATCTCGACGCTGCTGGCCCAGTTGTTAATTAACCGCGAAATAACAGATCCTCAGAAGGCAAACGTTTTTCTGAGGCCGAAATTGACCGAGCTTATCGATCCGTCGGAAATGCCGGGGATAAAACCGGCGGTTGACCGTTTAAAAAGGGCCATTAAAAATAAAGAGAAAATCACTATCTACGGCGATTACGATGTTGACGGCATCACGGGGGTGGCAATTCTCTGGCAGGTTCTCAGGATGCTCGGCGCCGATGTCGATTATTATATTCCTCATCGTATCGACGAAGGTTACGGCCTGAACGACGAAGCTATTAGGGCGTTATCGGAATCCGGAACCCAATTAGTGATTACCGTCGATTGCGGCGTAACGGCGATTGGTTCGGCCGAACTTGCGGCAAATCTGGGTCTCGATCTGATAATTACCGACCATCACCAGTTCGACAGCGAGCTGCCCCGGGCTGTTGCTATTGTGCATCCGGCCCTTGATAAGTCGTATCCGAACCAGGATTCGGCGGGGGCCATGGTCGCTTTTAAATTGGCCTGGGCAATTGCGAACGAATTCACTTCGGGACCGAAACTTCAGCCGGAATTGCGAAACTTTATGATAAATGCTACGAGCTTGGCAGCGATGGGGACCGTTGCCGATATCGTTGATTTGCGGGGTGAGAACAGGGTTTTAGCGAGTTACGGGCTCAAGGCGCTGCCGGATTGTGAATTGTCCGGTATACAGGCCCTGATTGAAACTGCCGGCCTGACCGGTCACAGGCTCGATAGCTTCCATATCGGTTTCAGGCTTGCGCCGATGCTAAACGCGGCGGGGCGAATGGGACATGCGAGGCTGGCGGTAGAAATGCTGACTTCCGACAGCCCGATACGTTCGATGCAGATCGCCGAATACCTGAAAGAGCAAAACGGCCAGCGCCAAAGGTGTGAGCGAAAGATATTTAAGCAGGCCTGCGAAATGATAGTCCAGCGGGATTTGAATCACCCCGACCGCAAAAGCATTGTCCTTGCATGTGAGAACTGGCACATCGGAGTGGTAGGTATTGTCGCGTCGAGATTGGTGGACAAGTATCATCGACCGACGATTATGATAGGGCTTCCATTCGGTAATAATACTCAAAATAACGACTCGACTGATTTCGAGCCGGCGGAAATTGCTGTCGCCCAGGGTTCTGCCCGCTCGATACCGGGTTTCTGTATGATAAGCGGGCTTCGGGCCTGCGCAAAACACTTGAACAGCTTCGGCGGGCACAAAATGGCTGCCGGGATAACTATTAAGACCGGGAAAATAGACGGATTTGCCGACGATTTCGAAGTTTATGCGAAACAAAACCTCAATGAAGATGATGTCACTTCCAAACTCCACATCGACGCGGTCGTTTCTTTGAATCAGTTCCAAAGGGAAACGGTTGGAGAATTACAAATGCTCGGCCCGTTCGGCGAGGGAAATCCCGAGCCGATTTTCGCAACTAAAGGTTTGAGACTTGCCTCACCGCCTAAGAGAGTCGGAACGGGCGGCGAACATCTACAGCTTATAGTAACCGACAATACGGCGACTATGCGCTGTATCGGCTTCGGATTCGGAAGGCTGGAGAAAAAACTGCTCGAACGCGAGTTTATCAACGTTGCTTATCAGCCTCAGTTCAATACCTATAACGGCAACACGAACGTCGAGCTGGTTCTCACCGATATTCAGTTTGAGTAAGATGCCTCGTTGTCTGTTTATTTATTTACCGTCACTTTTTCGATTTTAAACCGGCCTAACGTAGTTCCCAGATTGAGGAACTTTCCCGGCTCACCGTCGCCGGCTGCCAGCGCGATATGGCCCGCGTCATAACCTCCCCTGCCGGTTCCTTTGAAGGCAGCATCGAGTCCGATCCATTTTCCGCCGATATATGCCTGTGTCCATGCGTGCCCGCCGAAGCCCCTCATACCGGCAAAATCGTCCACATACGCTACCCCTGCGACTACCTGGGCCGGTATTCCGACGGCCCGGCATAATGTTGCAGTCAATACGGCGAATTCCGTGCAGTCGCCATATCTGCTCTCAGCGACTTCGACCGCCGAAGCGTAGCCGACCGACAAACCTATGTTTTTGATATAACCGCCAACAAAAGATTCGATTTTTTTGGCGGCCTGGGCGGCATCTGTGGTATCGCCGACCGCCTGCCGGGCGAGTTTTATGATTCTTGGGTCG
>CAYVXS010000171.1:0-6599 GCA_964454885.1 uncultured Pirellulales bacterium | reverse complement strand
ATAACTTTTGCCGTCATTATTTATATCGATTTCGCATTTTATTCCAATCCCGCCGGTAAAAACAAGTAGGATGATAGAAGATGGACGAGGGACGATAGACGAATGAAGACAAAATTCTGTCATTTTTCCTCTGACATCCGTCATCATAACGAGGGATAGGAAAATGGAAACTAAATCAATTCTCTACAAATGCTCGTTGTGCCTGCTGCTTTTACCGGCAATACTTTGCCCTACCGCTATTGGCAAAATCATCTACGTCGATGACGACGCCCCTGCCGATTTTAACACGATACAGGAGGCGATTGACGATGCAAATGACGGAGATACCGTCCTTGTCGCTCCCGGCACATATACCGGCGATGGTAACCGCGATATCGAATTTAAAGGCAAAGCGATAACAGTCAAAAGCGAAGAAGGTCCTAAGTCTTGTATCATTGATTGTCAAGGTGTTGAGAATAAACCACATAGAGGTTTTTATTTCCACAATAACGAGGACTCAAATTCCGTCGTACAAGGTTTTACAGTGACATATGGTTATATGGGGCCAGACAGTGGCGGTGCCTTCTTTTGCATCGAGAGTAGTCCGATTATCAGGGATTGTATTATTTTCGGTAATACCGCAAGAAATGGCGGAGGGATTTATGCTTATCAATCAGATGTCTTAATAGAGAATTGTATCATCAGGGAAAATACTGCGAGTTTTGGCTCTACAAATTCTGAAGGTGGGGGGATAGGCGTCTACCATGGGAATGCTCAGTTGAGGAATTGTCTGATAATGGGAAATACCACTTCTGGTTTGGGAGGGGGAATTTACTGCTTCAAGGGTGATCATCAGATTATTAACTGCACTATAACCGACAATCGAACAGGCAATAGAGGCGGTGGTATTTCGATAGGACCAGGAGGTAATCATGAGTCCTATCTGAGGAACTCGGTTGTATGGAACAATTCCGCCGGCGAGTATGGAGATAATATAGAACTAGGCTATATGGGCATTCTTTTTGTAATGCGTCTAAATGTTTCAAACAGTCTCATAGGAGAAGATCCAAATAGTGTTTATGACCCATTTGAACATATCTCAGGTCAGTGGCTTATGACCGACCCATTATTTGCTCATAACGGCTATTGGGATCCGAACTGCACACAGGAGAATCCTTATGATGACTTCTTGATTGAAGGTGATTATCACCTGAAATCCCAAGCGGGAAGATACGACCCGAACAGTCAAAGCTGGGTGATTGACGATGTAACCAGTCCGTGCATTGATGCGGGAGATCCGAACACACCTGTTGGAGAGGAGCCGGGACTAAACGGTGGAATTATCAATATGGGTGCCTACGGTGGAAGCAGCCAAGCGAGTAAATCCGTAGATTAACACATTGTCCAATATTAATTGACTCAGACCAATCGATTTGACTTGTCATACCTGCGAAGGCAGGTATCCAGAAGCAAGTTCAATGATCTGGATTCCTGTTTACACGGGAATGACAACTTAAGACAGTTAGTTTAAGTAATTTAGCTGTCAGCGAATGGGGCGGAAATTTATCTTGAGTTTTTCGTGACATTGCCGTATGATAATAGGTCATGGAAGATATCCGGAGGAAATTAGCTCAAATCGACAGGCAGTTGGCCGGGATAAATTTTCACGAAAAAATCATAAGTACTTCTCCCCTGCTGTTTATCGCGGCCGGTCTTATTTTGGGGATAATAATACAGAATAGATTTCATTTGCCGGTCCCGGTCTGGTTGATTCTGCTTGCTCTATTTACGGCGGCGGTTACTGTCTTTTTTATCCTGCGGCAATCATCGACATATTGTCGATTTGTCTTAGCCTACCTGGCTTTAATTTGTTTCGTGTGCCTCGGTGCCGTCCGGTTGACAAGCTTCCATCAGCCGAAACCCTGTGATATCCGAAATTTTGTCACCGAAGAGCGGCAGCTTGCAACGATTCGCGGCTTGATTGTCACCGAGCCGCATATAAACAGATACGAGGATTGGAAATTCGCCCGGTTTGTTCCAACGGACCCGTCCAGCAGTTTCTATCTTGCGGTCGATGAAGTGGAAACTGTACAGGGCTGGAAGAAGGCCAACGGCACGATACGGGTACTGGTTGACGAGCCGGTCCTTGATTTAAGAGCCGGCGATTATATCCGGTTGTATTGCTGGTTAGATAGGTTCAAGCCCCCTACTAATCCGGGCCAATTCGATACGGCGAATTACTTAGCGGGGAGAAATGTTTTCATCGGGGCATCGGTTAACTCGCGGGATGCGATAGAATTGCAGACAAACCGCCCCGCCGGGATTTTTACGAGATTAAAGACGAAGTTGAGGCAGATAGCATCAAAGGCTTTATTGAGTGACCTGCAGCAGGAAGACGCCGGACGGGGACTTTTACAGGCGCTTCTGTTGGGATACAGACGGGACATTGACAGCAAAACTTACCGGGCCTTTCGCGAAACGGGTCTGCTTCACTTTATTAGTCTTTCCGGGCTGCACATCGGCATATTAATCGGGATTATCTGGTGGTTGTGTAAGACAGCGGGATTAATGAAGCCCGCCCGGGCGTTTATTTGCATGATTGCGTTGACCGTTTTTCTGCTGATAGTCCCGGCAAGGGCGCCGACTATCAGGGCGGCTGTTATTGTCTATGTTTTCTGCCTGTCGTTTTTATTCCGGCGGCATCCGAATCCCGTCAATACGCTATCCTTAGCGGCTGTAATTCTTCTGTTAGCCAGGCCGACGCAGTTATTCGAAGCCGGCTGGCAGTTGTCGTTCGCTACCGTACTGGGAATATTATTGTTTACTGATAAAATCTCCACTCTTTTTCAGGACAATATCAATAAATTGTTTAAGCTAAATAAGTCACAGCAACTCGCTCAGGTTCAGCGCACGGCGAAAAATATCATCGATAAAGTAATAGTACTTTTTTCCGTGGGTTTAGCTGCATGGCTGGGTGGGGCCGGGATTTTGTTATATCATTTCTACACGATTAATCCTCTAACGTGCCTCTGGACGGTGGTTGTTTTTCCACTGGTGGCTGCGATTCTGACGCTGGGATTTTTCAAGATGATATTATTTTTTATCCTGCCGACATTAAGTTTGGCTTTGGGTTATGTGATTACATTTATGTCCGAAGTGCTCATCCGAATTGTGATGTTTATTGCCGATTTGGATATATCCCAGATACTGATTGGTCGAGTACCGCTCGCACTGATATTGTTTTATTACGGTATAATTCTTTTCGCCGGCTTCGGATATTTCAGACGCCCTGTTATAAAGAAAGTTATTTTAGCAACTGCGATTGCCGGAATAATGGTTTCTCTCGGTGCAATAAAATGGCAAAGGGCTCATCAGGACAATTTAGTCATTACCTGTCTCGATGTCGGCCACGGCCAGGCGGTTCTGGTGCAGCTTCCCGGCGGGGCCAACGTTCTTTTCGATGCAGGCTCGATGTATAAAAGCGATATCGGCAGGCGTATTGTTGCGCCATTTATGGATTATCATGGAACGAACAGGATCGATGCCGTTATCATAAGCCATAACGATATCGACCATATAAACGGGATACCTGAAGTTGCGGAATATTGCGAAGTAAGTCGAATTTACGCTAATGATGACTTCTTTGAAAAAACGGATCCGTGGGGAACGGCGGCTTTTCTCCGTGATTGCCTGAATGAAACCGGCCACAAAATAGAACGCCTGGATGAAAACCTGAATTCGAGTAAAAAAGCGAAGATAAAAATCCTCTGGCCGGATAAAGATATTAATTACGATGTCAAATTGAGTGACAACGACAAATCACTCGTATCGTTAATTGAATTTGCTGGAAAGAAAATACTTCTTTGTTCGGATATCGAGCAATATGCACAAAGCGAGCTGATGCGGCTGTATCCCGAACTGAAAGCCGATATTGTTGTGGTCCCCCATCACGGCTCAGCCAATACCCTGCAGGACGGCTTTCTCGAATATCTCGGCGCGGATGTTCTGATTTGCAGTTGCTCCCGGAGCCAATACCAAAATGCAAATCTTATGTCTGCAACAACACCCAGTGATATTCTTCCAGTAAAAACATTTTACACATACACAGATGGGGCTGTCACAATCGACATCAATAAGAACGGCACAATTTACACCGATGTTTTTACAAAAGAGTCAGTGCAGTTGCATTAAATTAATACGAACTCTACAACATTTTTATCGCATGTGCACGACGATTTCAACCCTGCGGTTTTTGGCCTTGCCAGCGGCGGTTGCATTGGAAGCAACCGGCCGGGTTTGGCCACAGGCTACGGCCCGAATCTTATCGTCATCGATACCCCGTGCTATCAAATAGCGGGTTACCGCCAAAGCTCTCTGTGCGGACAGATCCCAGTTGTCTTTCCATAAGTCCTTGGTTTTATTGATTGGATCCGTATCGGTATGACCGACAACATCGATTTGTTTACCGGGATATTTTTTCTGTAATACCTCGCGGATGTGATCAAGCTCGGAAATATCGGCCTTTTTCAGCTCGGCTTTGCCAGAATCGAAGAGTATCGCATTCGGCAGAGTAACCGTAATTGTCCCCGCCGTTGCATTAAAGGCAACATCGTAACCTTCTCCGAAACCAGACGCCTGAGCGGGGCTTTTTTTCTGTTCCTCGATTTGCCGGCGCAGCTCGTCTATTGTTGCCTGGTCCTGTGTAATCTTATCAGTATATTGCCTTCTTTCGCTTTCACGCAGACCAACAACGTTCTGGTGTTCTATATAAAGGGCGTTATATTTTTTCTTCCAGTCGGTACATCCGGGTAAAAAAGCAGATATTACCAGGCAACTCAGAAGTGCGATTTTTTTGTTCTCAGCAATCCGCATCTTATTTCTCCTTAAATATCGAGATTCAAGCCTTCGGTTTCATTGATAAAAAACGAACAAATGCTCGATTATCCAGTTACGCAGAATCATAACAAAAAGAATACCCAAAGACAAGAAAGGACCGTAGGGAATTTGCCGAATTTTTTTAAAAAACATATTTAATCCCGCCCAGGTCAGGCCGAAAAACGGGGCAATAAAAAAAGCCAGAACGACTGAAAGCGGCCCTGTTACGGCTCCTGCGGCACCCATTAAGTGTACATCGCCAAGTCCCATCGCTTCTTTCCCTAAGGCCAGAGTCCCGAATATGCGAATACTCCATACGATTCCACAGCCGATAAAGTAGCCCCATAAACTGCCGAGAAGCCCGGCGACGGCAGGACGATGCGAAAAATCCATCCACCAGAGACGGACCGGCTCGACATTCCTGCTCAACCAAAATGCTCCCAGAGAAACGATAATTATCGGCAGTAAAAAAATGATTTCTCTGAGCGACTCCAACCGGTGGTTAAAATTATCATCAGGCAGTTCAGACGGGTCGTTTACAGGTCTATCCTCTATTGCAGTGCCATCCTGGCCCTGTTGCTCTTCCTGCGATTCGTAACTTCTTTTTATTAATCCGGTTGCCAGCAGAATAAGGGAGATAATCAAACCTATCGCTGCCCCGGCAGCCAATGCGCCGGTATCGGCCGAGGCGACAGGCAAGAGTCCGTTTTCACGAATAATAACAGGATTGATAATGAAAGCACCGACCGCCGATCCGATAACTCCTACTACCGTAGCAAACCAGCAGATGGAAAGCGGAATAATCCACAATTCCAAATCAATTGCCGAAGCAGCGATTAAGGCCCCCAATAATATGATATGAAGAAGATAAATGAGCCAGCCGCCGTTTGAAAACATGGGGATTCCGGCACGAATATCGGTCCTGAAATAAAGGATAAAAAGACCGAGAAAGACCGAACCTGTCAGGAATTCTATCACGAAATACCGGGCTGATATAGGGGTCTTGCAGTACCGACACTTCCGTCCCAGAATCAGCCAGGAAATCAAGGGGATATTATCGTAAAACCGAATATGTTTGCCGCAGCCCGGGCATGCCGAAGGTGGAGTAACAATTGATTTGTCACGAGGCATTCGGTAGATTACGACATTTAAAAAACTGCCGATACTACAGCCGAACGTAAAAATAAAAACAAACCAAATCCAATCTGGTACCACCATAATAGCTTCCTTGTAGTTTGGTCCCCAATTATACCATAAGAATTCTTAACCGTTACCGCGATGGCGACGGTTTTTATTATTATAATATAAAGCCAAAGAATTTGGCCTTTTTTCTTGAAAGAAAAGCATATTAATCAATTTCATAAAATACATACGCACCTTTGTAGATTTCTTGTCTATACTCTCCGTGCCGAGAAAGATCAGATGCAGGTGTCGGTAGATTCTCTTTGCCTATAACGAAGCCCCAAGTTCCAAGGAATCCGCTACCCCAATTAAGACGTACCTGTGGTTGTTTATCATCATCTAAAGATAATCTAACAAATCGTGGATTTAGGTCAGCAATCGCTTCGGGCCATTCTTGACTTTGAAGATCCTTAGGTCTACTTGATCTACTATCATATCTATTATGCTCTATACAATCTTCTGGGCCAAGGGTACTAAGCCAGCCTCTTATCGATTCAATATCTGCATTAGCTTTGATATATTTGCTGAATCCTGCAATATAAACACTCATTCCGGATGGTTTA
>CAYVXS010000170.1:0-6601 GCA_964454885.1 uncultured Pirellulales bacterium | reverse complement strand
CGGCGCGGATACGAGCTTATCAAGAATTTTTTCGACCGGTGTTTCTTCTGCGAGAAAAGCTCCGATTTTCGTCGTGCTGACCGCACCGCTCGTAGGCTGTGCCTGCCGCTGCGCCGCAGCGATAGTCTTAATGAAAAATGTTTCGAGCTTGTCTAAAGGAGAAGCAATTTCATATTCTGCATCTTCACCCTCAATAAGCTGCTCAATCTTTTTTACTGTTGCATCGCTTATAGAATCTGTGGTTATTTGTATTTTATTAGACTGTTGTAATAGCTCCCTGACCTGTCCCTGGGTCTGAATTTTGCCGCCGTAAAGAATTGCAATTCTATCGCATACGTCTTCGACATCTGCAAGCAGGTGACTGCAAAGCAGAATTGTTTTGCCTCTCCGGGCAAGCTTCAGAATTAAGTCCTTAATCTGCCTGGTCCCGATGGGATCGAGTCCGGTAGTAGGTTCGTCCAATATCAGCAATTCGGGATCGTTTATCAGCGCCTGAGCCAGGCCGATTCTGCGCGCCATTCCCTTGGAAAATGTCCCGACGGACCTGTTCGCAACGGCTTTTAGCCCGACCATATCGAGAAGTGCCTCGACGCGCATTTTCCGCAGTTCCGACGACAAGCCGAATAACCTGCCGTAAAAATCCAGCGTCTCACGGGCATTCAAATACCTGTAAAGATACGATTCCTCCGGCAAAAAACCGATTCTGGAATTGATTTTCGGGTCCTTTCCGTCACCTCCGAGAACCAGAGCTTTTCCCTTTGTCGGATGGAGCAAACCCAGCAGCATTTTTATCGTTGTACTTTTACCCGAACCGTTCGGACCTAAAAGTCCGAACACTTCATTTTGTTTAACCTGCAAATTCAGATCATCGACGGCATAGACCTTGGCCCGCCCCCACCAGTCGGAAAATATTTTAGTCAGAGAAAATGTCTCAATAGCGTATTCCATCGTTCTTTTACTCTTACTTACCCTGCTCTTCAAATCCAGCATATATTATTAATGTTCGAGCTCTTCGCCGTAACGAACGAGCCGAGCACTATTAAATACTACGACCAATGACCCGATGAAGTGCAAAATCGCAGCGTAAATCGGCAGTAACCACGCCGCAGCACCCGCGGCAATCCCAAGAAAAATAAATAAAATCCCGAAGCCGAGATTCTGATAAATGACTTTTCCGGTTTTTTGCGACAATCTAATAAGAAAAGGAAGCCGTTTTAAATCATCGTTCATCAGCGCAATCGAAGCGGAATTTATGGCGACATCGCTGCCTGCCGCCCCCATGGCAATTCCCAAATCACCCGCAGTCAGGGCCGGTGCATCATTGATACCGTCACCGACAACAACAACGGTATGTCCTTCTTTTTTTATCTGCTCGACAATCGCCAGTTTATCCTGAGGTAAACAATGAGCCTTGAAATCCGTACAGGCCAGCTCGGCAGCCACCCGGCGGGCCACTTCGTCACGGTCTCCAGTGAGCATAGTGACTCTTTTGACACCGATATCCTTCAGATCTTTAACGGCCTGCTCCGCTTCGGGCCTGGTTTTATCCTGCATACCGATCCATCCGATGCATACGGAATCTTTGGCAACATAAAGGGTGCTAAAGCCCTGCTCTTCATGCAAAGCGGGATCGGAGACATTACCGACATCTATACCGTTCTCTTTGAGAAACGTGTCTCGACCGACCATAACTTTGGCCGAATTAACTATCGCAGTTACACCTTTGCCAGGAGTTTCCTGGAAATGATTCGGTGCCGGTAAAGAAAGATTTGCCTCTCTGGCAACTTCCTGCAGCGCCCTCGCGGCCGGATGCTTGCTCATCTGTTCCGCCGAGGCGGCATCGGAAAGTAACTCAGCGGGTTCAACACCTTCTGCAGGCGTAAGTTTTGTCACATACAACCTGCCGGTCGTTACTGTTCCCGTTTTATCGAATACCATAGCTGTTATTCTTCCGGCAATCTCCAGGTCGGCAACATTCTTTATCAGTATCCCAAGACGGGCGGAGGCTGAAATAGCGGCCACCATCGCCGTGGGTGTCGCAAGGATTAACGCACACGGGCACGAAACAACGAGTATAGTAATCGCCCTGTCGATATCGCGTGTAAAAAACAAAACTATTCCAGCAATCATTAAAATCGTCGGCGTGTACCATCTTACATATCTGTCGATGATCCTCATAATCGGTATCTTGGTTTGTTCGGCCTGTATGATAAGCGACTGGACTTTGCCGAGTGTCGTATCCGAGCCTGCCTTGGTCACGGTGACATCCAGCACACCGGTAAGGTTGCTGGTGCCGGCGAAAACCTGCATCCCCGGAACTTTATCCACAGGAAGGGATTCGCCGGTAATCGTCGCTTCGTTAACGGAGCTTAAACCTTCGACGACTTCACCGTCCGCCGGTATATTATCACCCGGGCGGACACGGACGCGATTGCCGGGTCTAAGACCGCTGACTTTGACTTCTCTTTCATTGCCATCTTCGATAAGATTTGCTTTTGTAGGTGTGAGTTTTATCAATGACTCGATTGATGCACGGGCACCGAGGGCGGTGCGTGTTTCGATAAGCTCGCTCAGCAGCATAAAAAAGGCGACAACACCCGAGGTGACGTAATCGCCGGTTACAAACGCCGCAACAATGGCTAAAGCTACAAGCTCATCCATATGAGCATGTCTTTGTATCAGGCTCTTAAGTGCGTTCCAGACAATCGGAGCGCCAAGTAAAATAGCACCGGCCATTGCCAGAATCTCTGCATTGAAACTGCCCTTAGTGTAAAAAAATCTGGCTAAACCGCTGTTAATCAGCAGCATACCTCCGGCCAATGTACCGAGCAGAGCCATACTTACGCGAATCTGTTTGCCGTGTGTATGTTCGACGGTGATATCATCCTTAAAATGCAGGTGTTCATGTGCCATAATTTAGTCTCTTTACCGCTATGTATCCTCTCAAATATCGTTAACCAGTTATTGACCTTCCTGTGTCGCCTGTTCTTGTATCTTTTTCGATTTTATCAATGGATTCTTGTTTAACTGAACGCGAATTTCCTTGCCCTTGGCTCCCTGAGTGGATTGAATGAAAAATTTCTCATCCGCATTATTCAGCACTTTCTCGATAGCATCGAGGTACAATCTCTGAACAACAAGCTCTGGACGTTGCCTGTATTCGGGAAGCAGATTTTCAAGATAATTAGCATTAGCTTCGGCGTCTTTAACCACTTTCGTGGCATAGATTCGAGCATCGGAGAGTTTTTCCTGAGCAGTACCGGCTATTTGCGACCATAAATACTCTTTTCTTTCCTCGCTGACGGTTTCATCATGTAAAGTGGCATAAAGCTCTTTGGCAACAGGACCGGCAGCCTGACTGAGAGTGCGGTACGCATCTTCCTGGGCTTTGCTTCTGACTTTATCCCTCTGTTGACTGGCCAAAGTGGAAGCCTCAAAAGCAGCTTTGACCTGCGGGGGATAGACACTATTGGTTAGTTGTACCGATACGACCCTTATCCCGCTTTCTATTGCATCCAGCTTGTTCTGCAGGGAATCAGCCACATCCCGGGGAATCCTGTCCCGGCTGGAAATCGCCTGGTCAATGGTATATTCGACCATTGTTTGCACGACAGCATCTTCAAAAATACTCGTAAGAAACGGCGCCAAGTCCTGTGTTATCACATCATAATAATTCTCACCCGGCTCGATGTCTTTAATCTGTACATTTTTGAAGAAGCGTTCAGGATTGTCGATTTTGTACGTGAGCTGCCATCGGGTGTGAACAATGTTATAATCGGTCCCCTCATTGCCAGGCTCTGATTGTTGACCACCACCAACTTGTGTGCGTCCAGCACCTTCACCCGGAATATCAGAAAGCAGGACTGAATTTACCTCCTGCTCACCTCTGGTCAAACAATATCCATCTTCGAGCGGTTTCAACGGGTCGTTTGGGCGAATCCTGGTTTGCCCGGAGATTCTCTCCTGTGCCGATTCATGATACCAAAATGAATCGATTGGCAGGTGAATAGCCCTTTCCACGGGAATTTTAACAATTTCATCAATCGGGTAAGGCAATATCCAGTGCAGACCCGGGCCGAGAAGCCTATCTTCACCCACACCCTGAATCTTGCCAAAACGCAGGACAAGTGCCTGCTCATCCGTGCCGACTGTTTTGAATCCTGAGGCTAAAAAGGCGACGACCAGCACAATCATAATAATTTTCAGGATGATAAAACTGAGTCTCAGCGCCTCGGACAAACTCCTGCCGGCGGCGTCAAGCTCTTCTGCCGCAGACTTCTCAGGCGCATGGGAATGTATATCCTTATTCATCTTTTTATCTTTTTCCGTCATAATATTAAAAATTATTTTTTAACCGGTTCATCCATATTGGAAGGTTCCAAATGGGGCATCCCTTTTAACAATGAAAAAGGTTCCTTGTCCGTGGGAACAACAAAGGTAGTATTTGTCTCCAATATTTTCTGGATTGCCTCAAGATCACGTAAAAATCCCGCAAGCTCGGGATCTTCATCAAGCATTTTGTAATATTGTGCCGCCTTGGCATCGCCCTCTCCTCGTATTTTTTTCGCCCTGGCATCTGCAACGGCAACCAATTCATCACTTATGGTCCTTGCTTCGGTCTCGATACTGACTGCTTCCGAATCGCCCTGGGCTATTATATCGGCGGCCCTGCGTTTTCTCTCGGCCCTCATACGTTCGAAAACTTCCTTGGTAACATCCTCGCTGACTTTAAGCTGTTTGATACCCATAGCTTTGATTTCTATGCCGTAATCCGCACTTGCAACAGCCTTCTGGAGGGTGGAGAGCATGTCATCCTGAATTTCTTTAAATTTTATTTTAGTTGGATCGCTATTGACAAACTCGGAAAATTTATATTTACCAATGACGTTGTTTTGTGTGTTACGAATGCGGCTGCGTAACAATTCATCCTCGGCATTTTTGACCGTTTTGATGGTATTGAAAAACTTCAGAGGCTCGGATATTCGCCAGACAACATAGGTATTGACAATGATCGGGTCCCCCGAAGCCGTCCGTGTCTCTTCGACTTCTACAGTAAAAACCCTCATACGGGAATCGAATTTATGGACCTGCTCAATCGGAAACGGCAATTTGAAATACGGCAATGCGATATCTTTACGAGGTCCCTGGTATTGTCTCACGGGCTCACCGAATCTTGTCACAAGACAACATTCAGTTTCTCTAACCTGGAAGCAGACCAGGTAGAGCCCTAAAATCACAACAATCAGCACCACAAATATAGTTATGGCCACGTTTTTCATTTTTCGCTGCTCTCCTTGTCCAAACCGCTGTATATATTAGGCGTTTGACTTTCTTCAAGATTAATAATAGTTACCTGTGTATCATTCTGGTCGGCGACAACTACATATTTACGTGTATTTTCCAACGCTTTCTCGTACATGGCTAGCCATTGTTCGCGTAAATAAATTTCAGGTGCGGACCTGAAGGCCTTCAGCTGGTCGGCGAAGCGCTTCCCCGTCGCCTCCGCAAGCGTTTCTTTTTCGAAGGCATAAGTCTTGGCTTCCCTCAGCGTCTTGAAAATATCACCCTTGGTCTGTTCGAAAGCATCATCCAACTGCTTGCCGAGTTTGTCAGTTTCTTCAGTGTTATCTGACTGTTGGGCCTGTTCATATCGTGATGCAAGATTATGAAGCTCATTCGCCTTCTCGACAGAACCTACTTTCGTACTTAAAGTATTTATGCTCTCAGTCTCGGCATCGAGGATAAGTTTTTGTTTCTTTTGAATCGCACCGACCACATTTTGGTAATCTGGTGCAACTTCCGGCGGAGGATGGACACCCTGCAAACCGAGGAACACGATTTCAACACCCAGGCCCATCTCATCGGCAGTGGCCTGAATCCTTTCGGTCAGGGTTTTCGCAGCTTCCGCTCTGCCGGTCCCTAAAAGGCTTTGCTCGGTTTCACTTTCCTGCTCAACCTCGATTTTCGCACTTGCTGCAAATCTCGTAAGCTCGCGATAACAAATGGATTCGAGAAGTTTTTCCGGCTCATCGTTTTGATATATGAAATCATATAAATTTTTAATTCTGTATTGAACCGGAACTGCGGCAATGACGAGACTTACCGGTACGGTTTCGGCCGATGAATCGATATCACCCTGCTCGCTGGCTACGAGTAAACGATATTCTTCGGCGTAATGCTGACGTCCCCATAACTTCGGTCGCGGTGGTTCTTTTTTCCCGGATTCATTTTTAACAACATAACCGATTCCTATTTCCAATATCCTTTTTGTCGGATATTTATAAGCAATTTCAACCGGCCAGGGCAATTTGAAAGTCAGGCCCGGGCCGATATGCCTTACTTCGTTCGCATCTGTTATGGGATTACCGAAATGCTCTATAATAGCTTCCTCATCAGGCCCGACCACTACAATGCAGCTTAATAAATACAGAGTTATCGCTCCGAACAGGATTAATGGTACAATCGCCTGCTCGAGAAGTTTATAAAACCATGTTTGAGAGACATTAAAACCAAACTGATAATCAATGGCATCGGCGGCGCTGCGCAATATTCCACCGGGCTCATTTATCACACCGAGCAGCCTGCTGTCAAAAGCACTCCT
>CAYVXS010000169.1:5016-6645 GCA_964454885.1 uncultured Pirellulales bacterium | reverse complement strand
TGCTTTTCTTTAATCCTAACCTTTGCAATATCAGCAGCTATATTGCGGCAGATTCCTGTCAGCCATCGGCCGAAATAGCCGGCATTCTTAAGTTTTGAAACATCACGGAAAGCAACGAATAACACTTCCTGGGCGGCATCTTCGGCTAAGCCGCGGTCGGCTAACTGCGAGTAACAAATTGCTACAACCACCGGGTAATATCGCTTGCACAACCTGTTGAAACTTTCGATGTCACCGCAGGCTGCAGCCTTAACTTAGTTTATCTCTTCATTTTGCTTCACGTTTCTATTATATAAGTCTGTTTGGAGTGATGAAATGGGGCGCAAAAAAACTAAAAAAGTTTTTTTAATGTCTTGATATGTGGAGTTTTTCAGGTAATTAAAGGGCCTTCTCGAAATTCTTGACCTTTAACTTTGTTATGCTTTTTCCCGCTGTAATTTTGTGGCCTTCTTTTTCCAGTTTTTGGGCCTGTGCCTTGACACCGCCGGGAAATTTAGGATTCAGGCTGCCATCGTCTTTGACCACCCTCCAGTATGGCGTTATTCTTTTTTTGCCCTTGCTGCGGTCTTCTTCGGCCGTCTCGGAAGATATCCGAAGGAAAATCCCCAAGGTCATAGGGCAAGTCGAGTCCGCCTTGAATTGCTTAGCGAGGTCTTTTCTTATCTGCCTCGTCGTAACGAGTTTTTTATTCGGAACTTTCCTAATTCGTTCATCCACGAGCATTGGCGTCGGCACGAGTATATTTTTTCCGCCCATCTGCTTTTGCCATTTGGCCGGCACGTCAATTACCTTCGGCAATCCTTCAATCGGATTTTCGAGCTTTTCCCTCCAGCTTTTGTATTTATTTGATTTCGCGCTCATATTTTGATCCTTTGGGTTTTGTTATTTTTCAATGCTGGATTTTTTCATCGGTTCTCCTGTACTTTTCGGAGAACAAGGTCGAGGATGTCTTTTGGTGCTTTGTCGGGTGAGCCGGAATTAAACGGCGGGGCCGGATCGTATTCAATAGCAAGCTGGATTGCCTGGGCGGTTGTTTCGCCGGCGATAAGACCTGTTAGAGTAAGTGCCATATCGATTCCCGCCGATACACCCGCACAGGTAATTACCTTGCCGTCGATGACAACTCGCTGCTTTTGTGGTTCGGCTCTGAAATTTTCCAGAGATGGCAGACTAATCCAGTGGGTTGTGGCTTTGATTCCTTTGAGAATTCCCGCAGTACCGAGCAAAAGGGCACCGGTACAGACTGATACCGTCCATTTGGTGGTTTTATGGCAACTCGTAATCCAGTTAATAATTTCTTGATCACTGATTATCGATTTTATCCCCTGGCCGCCGGAGATAACAATGATATCCGGTTTTGAGACATCTGAGAGAGCATAATCGGCGATTAGTTTGAGCTGGATATCTGTTTTTTTCGGGCCGGGTTCTTTTGCGACGTATTTTATTACCATCTCCGGAATCTTGGAAAGAACCTCACAAGGGCCGACAACATCGAGGGCGTTTACATCATCGAATAATAAAACTGCTGTTTCCATACCCATACTATAGAGTTTTAACGTTCATTTAGTCAAAAAAATATTCATATATCAGAGCACTATTGAGTAATTAGATAGACGGCTCCGACCAGAG
>CAYVXS010000169.1:0-5006 GCA_964454885.1 uncultured Pirellulales bacterium | reverse complement strand
CAAAAACCCTATAATGGATGTGCGTGAGGGGATCGGTATCTCGATATTTGTTTTGGGAAAAAGTTTCCTTCGGTCAGGTACTTTCGTGCCTTCCGGGAGTGTACACGGTGTGATGATTTTCTCCCCGACTCGAACGGGAGTGCGTATAAGGGCGTAAAATATATCGAGCTTGTCCTTTGCTACGTCCCTGGTCAATAAACTGACGATTATTCCCGCTGCGGTCCCGCCTGCCAGATAAAATACCATCTGCCACGGCAGGTATATCGTCATCTCGCTTCTCTGGCCTGTGACAATTCGCAGTTGAGAGGCAATAGGAATCTGACCTAAAAATGTTATAAAGAAGCTCTGAGTTGTAAGCCACCAGATGGCGAATGCAGTGATAGTTGCTGCCCAGGCGCCAGCGGTCGTAGTTCGCCGCCAGAAAAGCCCGAGCCAGAAAGCGATTCCCATCATGGAAGATATTATCCAGAATGTCTCTAAGCCTTTGACGACGCTCGGCAGCCGGAAGGCAAAATAAACTCCTCCACTGACTACGAGAATGGCTGTTATTCGAGCTACGAGAATGTAATGTCGGGCTGCTTTATTCGGCCTGAAGCGCCTGTAGATGTTCTCCGTGAAAAGAGCCGATGAAGAGACCATGAAAACATCACATGAACTCATCACCGAAGCTATAAGGGCCGCCAAAAATAATCCAAGCAACCCCGGTACAAGTTTCGGGAGAAAATCGCCTGCAACTGCTCCGAAAACCTTGTCGGGATGAATATCCGTCCCGGCGAAATACGCAACGGCTGCAATACCGGTAAGTGCCCACGGAATTGTGCAAACTCGTTTAAGAAGCGTACCGAACATAAATCCAACCCGACCTTCAAGCTCCGTCCTGCCTGCCCCGCAGTTACTCATTGTGTGCGGCTGGGTGACAATTCCGACCAGTGCGTTAACGGCGATTACTGCGATGTAAAAAAAACCGATATCGGAAGGAGCCACAAGTGAAAATATTTCACTGTCACCCACCGTGCTTCGAATTCCGTCGAAGCCTCCCACCGCATTTAGAATAAGCGGCAAAAGGGCGAAGGAAAAAAAGACCGTCAAAACACCCTGAATAAAATCTGTGATAATTGCGGCCGAAAGTCCTCCGGCGACACCGTAGATCACAAAAAGTATCGTCATCACAGCGATGGCTGCGTTCGAACTGACCATATGTCCCGTGCTGGCGGAAATCACCGCTCCGGCTCCTTTGAGCATTACCCCGATATTCACGGAAAGATTCAGAACACCGATAAAGGCGTAAAGTGCCGAAACACTGCCGTCGAAGCGGGCTTCGAATACATCGGCGGTGGTAACGGCCCGAAAACGCCGGAAAATCGGCGCTATCAGCCAGTAGAATGGAGTCACCGGCAGCCAGAGCCACTGATACCAAATTCCCGAAAGTCCGTTCGTAAAACTTTTGGCCGCCACACTGACCGCCTGATCGGAATGTGTCCCCGTCCCGAAAGAAAACATCGCCATCATGAGTTTGCCGAATTTCCGGGGCATGAAGAAATCGTTACTGTCCCTGAGCTTTCTGGCGGACCATATTCCGATGACGGTGATTACAATGAAGTATATCAGCAGTACGATGTAATCGGCGACGCGAAGTCCCATGTATTCTATTTACCCTTTTCGAAAATTTCGGTGCTTAATATCTGCATAGGATCGTCAGTGTAAATTTTTGTATTTTTGTCGTAATTCGTAAACCGTCTCAAAAATAGCGTCGATTTTATCGTCGGTCACTGCATCATCCATGTTGATACAACAGATTCCCGTAAGGTAGGGATTCGCCGATTCCGCTACGAGTCGTGTAATAACAGAGTGAATTTCATCGGGACTTTGCCTGATAATTTCCACCGGGCTAAGACGGATATTCAAAAACGTATCTGGTAGAAATTTGCGAATTTCGGCAACATTGCCACCCCAGCCGACGTCAAGAAAATCCAGGTGAGGCAGTTTGGCGAAAACCTGCGCATACCGATGGGGATCGGTGCCGCAATAGTGAATGCCGAAAGGCCGATGACGCCGGCTCCAGGCAATATCGATTGGCATTAAAAATCTCTCATAATCTGCAACAGAGATCATCGTGTGGGAACATTCTGAATGAAGGAATACCGGCTTGTCGAAGTTCCTGACATTTCGATTTACGGAAATGCTGCTTGTGCCGGTCCGGCTCTCGATTAATCCGACAAATTTTTCTATAACACCTGCAATATTGCTGAAACCTTGACTGACTTCACCGGGATTGGAGTACATATCGATGAAAACATCCTGCCCTCTGATGTCCAGAGCGACATTTAGAACTCCGCTGAAGTTTACGTCACCGTATAATTTGCCGTGCCGGCTGGACAGCTCATCCAGCAGCTTTAGAAAAGCATCGAATGCCGGACTTTTGAAGGCATTGTCCGGAACAAAATCCAGCTCGGAGGCACCCTGCGGCACAACTTGAGGCGGATGATCCTCGGTATATTTGACTTCGCAGCCCAGCATTTCAGAAATTAAATAACCGGCTGCCAAATGAACGGCGCCGACTTCGGGTCTGGCCTTATCCCTGGCTGTGCCCAATCCGAACCGGCCCCATTTATCGAACAGGACTTTCTCCGTCTTTTGCTCGTCCTCGATACGCCTTGCGGGGTGAAAGAAAAAATCATGGTCGAAACATATCCCTGCGTTTTTATGCCACCACTCCGGCGCCAGGACAATATCGACGGGCAAAATATCGTTATTCAGCAAAGGATTTTTGTTATATGTTTTGCTCATCGGCCGTCCACTTTAACAACATTCGGTTAGACAGTAAAGATATGAATCACGGCAAAATCCCCTCATTTTTTATAGGGGATTTCATTCTACGCGGGCCTGTAATATGGCTTTTATGACAATTTTTCAACCATTTATTTACGAACTGTCGGAATTGATAACATGTATAAATAACAAAGGTACTTATAAATATAAAATAAGTAAGGAGAATACGAAAATGGAAACAAGGAAAGGATATACAATTAAGAGGTTTATTTGGCTAATACCGCTATTTTTAGTCATTATAGGTGGTTTGCTTGGAGGATGGTTACTGGGTGCCGAAGCTAAAATGAAAAATCCCGTAAGTAATATTATTATCGATGATTTCACGAAAAGTGCTATGAATACCCCGGCAAATTTTATCTGGACTCTCGATCTTGCTCCGGCAGCACTTAAAGGAACAAAAGGTAATATTGAGCTTGTCCAAAATGACGGCAAATCCTGCCTTCATCTTAGAAGGCCGGTCTCGGCTGTTAATAACTGGAGCATAATAGGTTCTCGAACAGGTTTGGCAAATTTCGGAGAAGCTTTGCACACATCGGCCTATGAGGGTATATATGTAAAGGCCAAAGGCTCGCCCGGTCAGTGGATTATGGGCCTGTGGATTGAAGATACGCAAGACGATATAAGACTGTACACGGCCCCAATCGAGCTTAATAAAAACTGGCAGGAAATCCAGGTTCCGTTTCGCAGGTTCCATGCGCTTCCTGCAAAAAGGACTGGAAATAGCCCCGAACTATTTCGTCTAAGCAGCGTGGCGGGCAGGCAGCAAAAAACCGTAGAGATTTATCTGGATGAGATCGGATTTTATAAGGAACGAAATATGTTTAATAAGCTGACGCCCGAGGAAACAAGGGTAATTGTCAACAAGGGAACAGAAAGGCCTTTCAGCGGCAAATATAACGACTTTTTCGATAAAGGCGTCTATACCTGCAAACGATGCGGAGCCGAGCTGTTCGAGTCGGATTCGAAATTCAAATCCGAATGCGGCTGGCCAAGCTTCGACGAGCAGATAGACGGGGCCGTAAAGTGGCAGCTCGATGCCGATGGAGTCCGGACGGAAATCCTTTGCAACCAGTGTGGTGCACATCTAGGACATGTGTTTCTTGGTGAGGGGCTGACGGATAAAAACACCCGCTATTGTGTCAATTCTATTTCTATGAACTTCATTCCCGCCAAAGAAAAAAAGACCGAAGAGGCAATTTTTGCATCCGGCTGTTTCTGGGGAACCGAGTATCATTTCCAGAAAGTCCCGGGTGTAATTTCAACTACCGTGGGTTATACCGGCGGGCATGTTGATAATCCAACCTATGAACAGGTTTGTACAAATAAAACAGGTCACGCAGAGGCCGTTAAAGTCGTATATGATCCTTCAAAGACAAGTTATGAGGAATTGGCGAAGCTGTTTTTTGAAACGCATGACTTCACGCAGCTAAACAGGCAGGGGCCGGATATCGGTACGCAATACCGCTCGGAGATATTCTATTTGAATGACGAACAAAAAGAAATTGCCACGAAGCTGGTCAATGAGCTTAAGAAAAAAGGCTATGATGTAAAAACGAAAATAACCGCTGCAGGCAAATTCTGGCCGGCTGAGGATTATCATCAGGATTATTACGAAAAAACCGGGAAGACCCCTTATTGTCATATATATCGAAAGATATTCTAAACTGCATTTTTAAGAGCCGGGAGATGGAGTCGAGGATGTAATAACTTCCGGCTCTTGTTTTCAAAAACGCTATTCGCTAACTTTCGTTTTAACCGCAGAAACATATTTGTATCCATAATTGACCGTGGATTTGCTTTACGGTTTTTTTCTTGTCTTGATCGTTCAATCCACACATAATAGTTCCGTTTTTAGGGACATTAGCTCTTTTGTTGCTCTGCGAAGCTTGCTTTGATATTAAGCACGAAATTCCCTGCTTAAGGAGAAAAATGGTTATGAAACAGTATGGATTATTTTTTATAATGCTGGCGATTTTGTTAAGTGGTTGTGTCAGCCAAAGTTATGAAAAACAAGCCAATGGGATTATGATTAAGCTCAAAAAACAAAAAACAACCGATCCTAACATATTAAAAGTTGAGGTCTGTTCCGAGAATATCTTCCGTGTCGTTGCCTCTCCGAGAGAATCTTTCTCGGACAGGCAGAGCCTGATTGTTGAAAAACACGACTGGGAAAATGT
>CAYVXS010000168.1:0-6646 GCA_964454885.1 uncultured Pirellulales bacterium | reverse complement strand
TCCGCAGCGGCGATTTCCGCCCTGGCGCAATCCAGTGCGAACTGCCCCAATCTATTTATGGCCTTACCCATCCTGTCCGGATACAATCCCATCCAGAGCAGAGTATTTTCCTGTCCTATCATTCGCGTTAAAAATTCGGAACACTCGAGCATACTCCCGTAAACGGGGAAATCCGGCCGCAGGTTTTTGACCGTATCTATCCACGGCGGGGAATTCCGCTCGAAGCCGTCACCGACACCGGCGATTTGATTGTCACCGGCCTCGAAGTAACGGCGCCTGTCCGCAGGGTCGTCATATTCGAAATTCTCGAACTTCTCTATCGTATCGGTTTCCCAATCCATGAATTCAGGCATGGGAGTATCGAATCTTTTTCGCAGGATACCACCGAAGCCGGTCTTTACTATGACTTCGTTTTCGGTTTCCTTGATGGTCTCGAAAGGCCTGATATGCGGGTCGGAATTCGTTACAGTGGCAATCCAGTCCAGGTCGTAATAATAATACGGATCGGCGTCCTCGGGCAAATCGAGCTCCTGCCGCCAGCGTCGGACAAAACTTCCCCAGAAAAAGTCACTGATTGGAACGCGGTCCGGCTCCTGATGATTCAGCGTTTTTCTCATCCGCTCGAGCTTTTTCAACGTGCCCGGTTGACGCGTCTGACCGCCGTCCGATTTTCCGGTAGTATCGAACATCCCCATAGAAAACTGTCTCCCTGAAAAAAATCTCTGCTTATCTTGCTCAGCCACAATCACGCAGATGTTGTAATTCTGCATAACCACCGGTGAGGATATCTTAGCAATCGAAAGAGGGACATTCTACTTTTTTCTTTACTTAATTTCTTCTGTTCGACAAAAGCAGAAGCAAAGGCATGACACGGAGTTGTTGCCGGTGAATCATGAACCGACGCTTTCTTTATTTATGAATTCGCCGAATTTGTGATCGACATCTTTAATATGCCTGACGAGCCAGTTGAACAGAAAGTCTTTTATATGATATGCCAGTGATTGTGTAGCGCCTTCTTCCTTGAAATCTTCTTCGAATTGTTTCAGGGACTTCCTGAATTCCTCGTGCTGCTGCTTCTGAAGGTCCAGGCCGGGATAGTTTTGCTCGGCCATTTGTTTTTCTTCGGAGGAAAAATGAAAGTTTGTATAATCAATTAGAAAATCGAGCGTTTTGGCTATGGTACCCTCGCCTTGATTCATTTCGATAGCCTCGGATACTTCACTGAGCCGCTGTATCAGCATCTTATGCTGCCCGTCGATAAGGTCGATTCCGACAGATAAGCTTTCGTCCCACGCGATCTTTTCCATGTTGCATCCTTCTTATATGTAGATTCTAAACTTCCTGCCACTCTTCGTTCTGTCCGGCCCAAGTTCGTTTATCAATTCTTATAACAAAGACATTCTCAAAATGCAACAATTATAATCCATGGTCCAATATATTCGGTCCAGAGCTTGCTATATTTACTTGCCTTTAACGGTCCGGTCCAGTTCGGCGATACTAAGCTCCAGTCGTTTAATTTCACGTTTAATGCTGTTTCGGTGAATCACCTGCCAGGCAAAGATTTTCAGCAAGCCGACCCATTGAACACAGGTTATGAATATTACCGCGTACATAATCTGGTACCGGATTCCGTCGTTCCTGAAAAACTCAATGCCGCTGAATATGGCACCGGCCATGAAGATAATACCCATGGACCACACAAGGACCACCATTGAAAGCATCTTTTTGTTGTAAAAATCTCTCGCCATCGACATCAAACCATCCTGCCTGGAATCGTCATAGTTATCTTCAATTATTCTTCTAATTTGTTCGTCCATTTTATGACTCCTTATATTAAGGTTTATTCGAAATGTTTCTGATAAAGTTTTTTAAGCTCTTCTCTCGCACCGGCCAATCGCGATTTAACGGTCCCCTTCGGAATCCTCAGGGCCACACTTATCTCCGATACACTAAGCTGCTCGAAGTAATACAAGCTGAGAACTACTTTTTTCCTGAAGTCCATCTTTTGCACCAAGTCTTTTACCCCGATGTCTTTTTTCTCTTCGTGTTGGGGGACATTAGTCTCCTCGATACTTATATACCTTGTATCTTTTTTCTTTTTTATCCAGTCATTCGCCTTATTGGTGATTATCTTATACGCCCACGGTCTGAACCTCGCGGGGTCATGCAATTTCCCGATACCTTTAATAATGCCGAGCCAGCTTTCCTGCGTTATGTCCCATGCCGCATCGGCACTGCCGGTCAGGTGATAGGCGTACTGCCAAAGACGCTTCTGCCACCGGGACACAAGCATCTCCATCGCCTTTACCCGGCCGCTCTGGCAATCCATCACAAGTATCTCATCGATAAGCTGTTCAACCGTTCTGTCCATTCCACTTATCATAGTCTTTTCTAATTGCCTTGTGGTTCATTTCTTATAAAAAAACCGGAAATTCCGTATCCAGAAGCCGAGTACGTTCTTTAACCGTCTGTAGAAGACCATAAAATATTTTTAAAAAGTACGAATTTTTTCGTTGACAAATACGAATTTATTCGTAGATTATGCCGATAGAGATAAAAAGCAACTTTCATAAAGGAGATTCGAGATGGCAAGACGCAAAAATTCACGCCCGACAGATAGAGAGCTGACAATCCTCAGAATCCTCTGGGATAACGGCCCCTGCACGGTACGCGAGGTCAACGAGGCGATGAACGAAGACCGGGACACCGGCTACACCACAACTCTAAAGCTGATGCAAATCATGGCCGACAAGGGACTTCTCCGCCGGGACGAATCCCGGTTCAAACACGTCTATAAACCGGCGATGACCGAGGAAAAAGCACAAAAGCTGCTCGTCGGAGAATTGCTCGAAAAGGCATTCTCCGGCTCGGCGGAAAAACTCGTAATGCGCGCCCTGTCGACGAAAAAAGTCCCGGCAAAAGAGCTGGGAAAAATAAGAAAAATGCTCGACGAATTCGAGGGAAAATAACATGAACGCAATCGAAAATTTACTCACATTACAGCTTGTGCAAAAATTCGGCTGGGCTTTGCTTCACTTTTTCTGGCAGGCAGCGGCAGTGGCGCTACTTTTAGCCGTCCTGCTGAGAATATTAAGGAGATTCTCCGCCAACCTGCGCTATGTCACCGCCTGCCTGGCACTGGGATCGATTGTTCTGCTGCCGGTTGTCACGATGCAGGTTATTAATGTCCCGACGCCGCACCATGAATAACCAGAATTTAGAATTCCGGATACAGAAAGCAGACCACAGGCGGCGGAATTTCAACCATCAGTCACAAGTTCTCCGACATCCGTTATATATGAGCCAGTCCGGCACGAACCTGCCCACAAGAATTATTTCGCCGCCTTGAAACAGAAAACCTCCGAAGTGATCGAACCAGCTCTGCCGCATATTGTCACCGGCTGGCTGCTCGGAGTCTTTGCGCTTTCCATCTGGCACTTAGGCGGCTGGACGCAACTGCAAAAGCTGCGAAAAAAGATGGTCAAGCGAGTAGATAACTTACTGAAAATCAAGCTTAACCAGTTATCAGAAAAACTCGGCGTTAATCAGGCGGTCGAGCTTTTGGAATCGGCCCTCGTCCAGATTCCAACGGTGGTCGGCTGGATTAAGCCGGTGATTTTACTGCCGGCAAGCGCCCTGACCGGCCTAAATGCCGAACAATTGGAAGCCATCCTGGCGCACGAATTAGCCCATATCAAACGCCTCGATTATCTGGTTAATATGTTGCAAACTACTGTTGAAATATTAGGTTTCTACCACCCCGGCGTCTGGTGGGTCTCGCACAAGATACGAGACGAACGAGAGAACTGTTGCGACGATTTGGCGATAGAAGTCACCGGCGATCGTGTCCGCTACGCAAGGGCCTTAACTTCGATGGAGGAAATTCGCGGCCGAAGCAATGAATTAGCAGTAGCGGCTACCGGCGGAAATTTATTCTCCCGAATCCGCCGCCTTATCGGCAAAGATTCATCCGAAAAAACCTTTTCCTGGGTCCCCGCCGCTGCCGTTATCCTGCTCTTAGCAGCCCTGCTAATCCCCGCAGCAATTGCTATTACTTCCGCATCCGAAACCGATCAACCATCAAATGCAGAAAAGACTAATTCAAACACAAAAGTTCTAATCGAAGCACAAATCATACATGTCAGCGATGAGTTTTTAAAACAGGTCGGACTGGATGCGGATTCGCTGAAAAATTCAAATTCATGGATGCAGTACCGAGTCGATGATTCGAGCAATCCAACTATGTTTGTCATAGATTCTCACAAAAAAGAGATACTTCTGAAAAACGTAGATGAAAGTGAAAATTCTTCGTCGATATCACGTATTTACCTGATGGCAATGTCCGGCCGGGAAGCGATGATTAAAAATTACAGCGGATATGATTTCAAGTCACAGGAATTAGGCAGGTTTATCAAAATAAAACCCGAATTATCACAAGACGGCCAAAGTACATCTCTTGATTGTGAATTATTAATTCGCCGATTTATGAAATTCGAGACATTTTATGATGTATATATCAATAAAAAAGTTGACCAGAATACCGTGCCGGAATCGGAGATTGTTGAATACCAGGTCAATGCGGAAAATGCCCAACTATCCGACGATCAAACATTGCTTATACTCGGCGGAAAACTGGTTTCTTTGCGGGATGTAGAAAAGCGTCAGCCAATATTAAGACATATACCATTTACAGGTGAGCTTATTAGCACTACACCTAAAATTGAAGGACAAGCGAACGAAATAATCCTTATAAAAACAACTGTCGACCCGGCCGAGCAAAGCGATGACATTGACTCCAAGGCTTCATCTTATAATTTGGTAAAAGTCGATGATTATGTGCGAATCTATCTCGACCTTCATTTGGAAGAAGGTCAGTATGTTGAAATTAAAGACATCGGCAAAAGAAAATATATTCTTAAGCAGGTTACAACCAGTAGTATCGGCAAAGGTAGTGGGGACTTTCCCGCCTATGCAAGCTATATTGATCTTGAGATCAGGTCCAACTTCGATCTAATCCTTTCAACACAGCGTTTTGCCAGAGGCACGCTTTTCGAACACGATAAATGGGATGCTTATTTCACCAGTCCGGATACAATTACCGGCAATGGTTATTTCTCGCAGACAGTTCTCTGTGTTTGTACGTGGAAATTTCAGATATGGAAGCATTCTCCGTTGGAAAAGGTAGATGATACTCAAGTCAGCCTGGTTGCCGTAACAATAAAACCGAATAAACCGCATGAAAAATCTGCTGAGCAGGTTGATCCAAAACAAAAGCAGTTGAACGAAATCCTGGAGAAATATTCCAAAGGCCCAACTGCCGATGTAAATGATGAAAATATCCAAAGCATATGCAAATCGGTGGAAAACTATATTGCATTCGCATTGGCCGGAGAAGACGAAAAAGCTGCCGAATATGCCGATCCTGAATCGGCAGTAGTACGACAAACAAATGACACACGCCAGGTATTTCAGGGCCAACCCGCTCAAATTCTTGCCGTTATTTCCGGCGAATGGAACGCATTGGCAATAAGCTCTGTTATACAGGCCGACCACGGCAGGATTGGTACGGCTGTTTTTCATCTGAAAAAAGAAATCCTGGATCAGAAAGTCCACTGGCTGATAGACGACATCGACATCGAGACGCTCGATTCAACCGAACAAGAAATCAAGCGTTTTCTCGAAAGAAATCCCCAGGCAAAAACTATCCTCTTCAAACCAAAAAGACCTGTCATCGCACCAATGCAATCATCGGATCAGACAAATCGGGAAAAAAGCACAACCGAAACCGAGGAAGAATCAGAGCAGGTTGATCCGAATTCCTGGCGGGAAAAAACTTCTGCCGATGAGCAGATTGGGAAAGAAGAGGTTTGGGGTGAGGCGGCCGATGGCTTAGTCTGTGCGGTTAAGCCTGTTAAGAAATTTTTTTCAGTCGGCGAAAATCTTGAATTTGACATTATCTACAAAAACGTTTCGGACCAACCTATCACAGTATGTACATATCCCGATCCATTTTATGTCTGGACACAGTTGTGGATCGTTGATTCTGCAGGTTCAATTGTTACGAGAGGACAACACGCAAACGGCATAAACCGGCCTATCGATATTTCCGATTTCGTGACTCTTCAACCGGCACAGAAAGCTACCGTACGACAGATGATAACAGGCTCTATTAAAGACAGCCCCATACTTAAAGTCGGTAAATATAAAGCATCGGCATCAATCAATGAAATAAACAATATGCACGAACACATAATCGGCTTCGACGACTTCTGTCGTAAGAATCACTTAAAGCCCTGGACCGGGAAAATTAAAAGCGGGCCTTCAACTTTTATTGTTCTTCCTAAAAGTGATTTTATGTGGGGTGAGGCGGCCGAAGGGGCACAGATTCGTTTGCTGAATGCAACGCAAATTCCGGGCCGGTCCGATTCGCCACATCCGGTGGTTCGGCTCCAACTGGATGCGAGAAATAGAGGCCGGCGCTACCTGCATCTGCCGGAAAACGGGTTTAACTGGCAAGTAGAAGTTGATGGTATTTGGTACGAGTGGGTAGATCCGAAAATTAATATCGCTCCCATAGATAGAGAAAAAACAATATCTTTGAGAGGCGGCTCCTTTCGTGATTTTAATCCAGGTAATTCACATGCTA
>CAYVXS010000167.1:5787-6661 GCA_964454885.1 uncultured Pirellulales bacterium | reverse complement strand
CGGAGGGAGCCTATGTGTGGGTCAGCACGGCATATACCAATAAGACTACGCCGACAATCGAAGGCCCGATGCCGCGTATCGCCATGACACCGGCCATCGATACTATGCAGGGTACGGATATGTCGGCGGGAACAGAGACCGGAACTATGGAAGTCTCCGATTCCAATAATACTGCCACCGCCGAGGTCAAGGTCGAAACGCCGCTTGACAAATATTACGACATACAAAAGCAAATCGAGGCCGAGCACGCCAAACCAATGGACCAGCAGGATTACACGGGTATTAAGGAAGAGCTCGACAAGATTGCCAACGACGAAAACGCCGGCAAGGCCGCCCGCTATGCACAGGCCGTCATGGAGCAGGTCAAAGGATATGAGCTGGCCATAGAAGTGGGCAAAACTGTAAAACTTCAAAACGAACAACTGGAAAAGACCAAGGAACAGATAAACAAGGCTCGAACCGATAGGCTCGCGAAGATCAAGGACTTAGGCAAATATGCGGTCATAGGGAAACTCGAAAATTTCATGACATACGGCCCGGGACATTACCGTATCGTCGATGATTCGGATAATACGATTTGCACGGCTCTACCGAGCCTGAAAGCATCCGAGAAAGATTTCAGCTCGCTTGTAGGTAAGAAAGTCGGCCTGATCGGCACGATTGAGCCTAATCAGCAAACGGCCGGGGCTTTGGTGAGATTCGATCAAATTGTAAGCATGCAATAAATTTATTTGCAACCGATGTAAAAAAGAGAAAGTCGCACCGGAAATGATGCGACTTTCTTTATTTTGGCGGGATAAAAACTCACGGCCAATATAAAAATGTCACCGGCCCTCAGCCCTGTCTTTCTCGTCTTTCCCTTCCAGGGATCGGA